>JAEZQN010000116.1 GCA_023441145.1 Bacillota bacterium | reverse complement strand
CAAGTCAGATTAAGAATTATTTGTATGAGAAAGAAGGAAAACCAAATCCCTATGTAGCAGTAGTTCATCGCCTAGACCGTTCTGTAGGTGGGGTTATGGTGTATGCCAAGACCAAAGAGGCAGCAGCAGACCTTAGTAGGCAGATTACAGAAGGGTCCATGAAGAAGCACTACCTTACTGTTGTGACGGCAGATTTTTCTAAAGCTTTAGAAAAAGAAGGTATCTTGCAGGACTACCTAGTAAAAGACGCCCGTAGTAACACCTCTAAGATAGTCACAAAAGGGATTAAGGATGCAAAAGAGGCTAAGTTAAGATACCAGGTGTTAGCCACATCTACAGTGGAATATCGCTCGGAAAAGATGCCCGTCAGTTTGCTTGAGATTGCCTTATTCACTGGTAGACATCATCAGATTCGATTGCAAATGAGTAAGTATTTTGGAGGCGTTTGGGGAGATACCAAGTATAATAAAGCCTTTCAAAACGTAAGAGGCTGGACCAATGTAGCATTGTTTGCTTACTCCCTAACCTTTACTCATCCAAAAACAAAAAAAGAGATAAGCTTTCGTGCTTATCCCTCTGCAATGCCATTTGATCAATTTGAGATTACTTCTCTATTGGAAGAAAAATTGTAAAAGTTGTGTTGTTATCCAATGAATCTACACGTAGCTGTCCCTTGTGGGCAGCTATTATTTTATGTACGGTTGGTAGTCCAAGGCCTGTTCCCCCAGCCTTGGTGGTGTAAAACGGGGTAAAGATCTTTGTGCGTTCTTCCTCTTCAATAGTGGAGCCAGTGTTTGTAATGGCAAGGGTAAGAGAATTCTCCTTCAGAGAGCATACAATAGACACAAGGCCTTCTTTCTCCACGGCTTCTACACTATTCTTAATGAGATTTACAAGGGCTTCCTTTAGCTTTACAGAGTCACATAGGTAGTTGTCTACATAAGGATGACAGTTGTTCATTAAGGTAATAGTAAGTCTGGCGTT
Source organism: Bacillota bacterium (assembly GCA_023441145.1). Taxonomy (GTDB): domain Bacteria; phylum Bacillota; class Clostridia; order Lachnospirales; family Lachnospiraceae; genus KM106-2. The sequence goes on along the minus strand of JAEZQN010000116.1, from coordinate 6,828 downwards.
TTTCTCCCTGGCAAAGGCGTCAAAGCTAGCAGTAAGCTCCATTAGTAGCGCAGCAATATCTGTATAAGAAAGTGTTAGTTGATCTCCATAATGAAAGCTTCTTAGTTGATCTAATAAAGAGAATAGATCCTTTAAATCTGTCTTTATACTTTCCCAATAAGGAAGCTCTGTAAGAGAGGGCTGCTTCTTCTCCATTAGTTGCAGGGAACTGTTCATTAGTGTTAGTGGGTTTTTAATGTCGTGAGTCATACGAGATAAGAAGAATGACATTTCCTGTTGATACTGACGAAATAAGTTCAGTAATTCCTCGTTGTCCTTCATAAGCTCTAAGAGTTGTTCCTCTGTATTATTTGAAAACATATGATACCCTCCTTTTACATACGACTATGTAATGTGATATAATAACAAAAGTAAATTAATGATAGGAGGCTCACTATGATAGATCAGAATTGTATTTTCTGTAAAATAGCTGCAGGTGAAATACCAAGCGCCACCGTTTATGAAGATGAGGATTTTCGTGTTATAATGGATATTAGTCCTGCGTCTAAAGGACATGCTATCATTCTTCCAAAGACTCATGCCACCAATATCTATGAATTAGACGATACGGTTGCTAGTAAGATCTTTGTGGTAGCAAAGAAGGTAGCAACGGCGATGAAGGAAGAATTAAATTGTGATGGAATCAACATCCTTCAGAATAATGGAGAGGCCGCGGGACAAACCGTATTCCATCTCCATGTTCATCTACTTCCACGTTATAAAGGGGATAAGATTGCGATTAAATGGTCTCATCAGGATAAGTACAAGGATGAGTTTGCCTCTTTGGCAAAGGCCATTTCAGCTCGTATCAAATAGTATTACTATTAAACATAGCATATAATGAAAAACTACGGCTTACAAGAGTTTTCTTGGTTAACCGTAGTTTTTTGTCTTTATTAATATTTTATCGAGCCACTTGATTAATAAGAGACACAATGGTATCAATGGAATTGTTTAACTTACTAGCACCCATCATCTCTGTATAGGCTTGTCTATTCTCATATAAATCCATAATGGCCTCATATAAAGAGTCGTCATTAAGTTTTTCTTCTAAAAGAACTTTACTATACCCCTGTCTCTCAAAGGAATTAGCATTGAGAATCTGGTCTCCACGACTGGAGGCAGCAGAAAGAGGAATGAGAAGGTTAGGTTTCTTTAATGCTAAAAGCTCAAAGATTGTATTGGCTCCAGCTCTAGAAATCACCACATCTGCAGCAGCAAATAAATCCGCCATTTCCTCTTTAATATACTCAAACTGTACATAGCCCTTCGTATTCTTAAGGCTTTCGTCTAGCTTTCCGTTACCACAAAGGTGCACCACTTGAAAGGTCTCTAAAAGCTTAGGTAGAATACTACGAACTGCATTGTTCACTTTTAATGCTCCTAGACTACCACCAGTCACCATAAGAATTGGTTTATTGAGGGTAAAGCCACAGAATTCAGCTCCTTTAATACGATTCCCAGAGAATAGTTCCTGACGAATTGGAGTTCCTGTTAAAACAGCTTTCTCAGCAGGAAGTTTATCTACCGTTTCGCTAAAGTTAGCACAGACCTTAGTAGCTCTTGGAATACAGATTCGGTTGGCTAGACCTGGTGTCATATCGGATTCGTGAATAATGGAAGGAACCTTCTTCGCTTTGGCTGCTAGAACTACAGGAACAGTAACGAAGCCACCCTTGGAAAAAACCACATCTGGCTTTAATTGCTTCAATAATTTCCTAGCTTCAAAGTATCCTTTTACAACACGAAAAGGATCAGATAAATTCTTAATACTTTTGTAACGACGTAGCTTTCCTGAGGAAATACCGTAATAAGGGATTCCCAACTCCTCAATCAGCTTTCTCTCCATTCCATCATAAGAACCAATGTAGTTGATTTCATAACCTTGATTCCTCAGCTCTGGTAAAAGGGCAATGTTAGGAGTAACATGTCCAGCGGTACCCCCACCGGTTAAAATAATACGTTTCATGATCCATTTCCTTTCTATATGACACTTATTGATTTTCTTTGTATTCCTTCAACGCATTGGCCAGCTGGTCAGGACAGGACGTGGATTTGAATCCGCATTCAATACCCTCTAATCTCTTAATGACATCCTCTACCTTCATTCCCTCCACTAAGCTGGAAATACCAGAGGCATTCCCATTACAGCCTCCTGTAAACACTACATTTTTAACAATTCCATCTTCTATTTCAAAATCTATTCCTCTTGCGCAAACGCCTTTTGGTGTAAAATGCATAATAAACTCTCCTTTATCCTAAGTGTTCCTCGGATCATGGCAGTTATGTATTGCCATCCAATTCAACATTTTATCGCACAGTTTACTGTTTGGCAATGCTTTGTTCTTAAGGGATAACGTTTTATTTCGTCTTTTTAATAGTTTTTGCCACATGGGAAATAATATGGTATCATTGTCGTAAAAATAGGTCATAAAAGGAGCTTGTATTAGAGGTAATGCAGGCGTACAAAGAAAAGAAGCGAGGTACAGTATGAATCGAATCGGAATCATTGGAGCTATGGAAATAGAGGTAAAACGTCTAAAGGAGCAGATGCAGGTTACAAAAGTAGTAGAGAAGGCATCCTTAGAGTTTAACCAGGGAACCTACTTAGGGAAAGAGATTGTGGTAGTAAGAAGTGGAATTGGTAAAGTAAATGCTGCAATGTGTGCTCAAATCTTAGTGGATGAATTCCAGGTGGAGCTAATTATAAATACCGGAATTGCTGGAGGAATTGCAGATATGGTTGATATAGGAGACATTGTAATTTCTAAAGATGCTCTTCAACATGACATGGATGCCACTGGCTTTGGATACCCGCTTGGTGTGATTCCACAGATGGAAACTTCCATATTTGTTGCTGATGAAGAAATCGTAGAGCTTGCTGCTAAAGTATGTAAAGAGAAGAATCCTGATATCCATACCCATATTGGAAGAGTAGTTTCTGGAGACCAGTTTATTTCAGGTCAAGAAAAGAAGAAGTGGTTAGGAGATAACTTTAAGTGTTATTGTGCGGAAATGGAGGGAGCAGCCATTGCTCAGGTTGCAGCATTAAATCAAGTGAAGTTTGTTATAATTCGAGCTATTTCGGATAAAGCAGACAGTACAGCTTGTGAGGATTACCCACAGTTTGAAGAGAAAGCAGCCAACCATGCAGTAAATCTAGTAAATGGAATGCTTGCAGCACTGTAGTAAGCATTGTACCTTAAAAGGGAGATAGAAGCGTCTATTCAACTCGATACTTGGGTTGATTAGACGCTTTATTCATTTTTGTGAAAGAATGATTCTGAAAGAACCGTTTTTTGTCATACAAAATATGGGGATAATACCTTTTCAAAAAGGGACAGGTAGTATATAATATGTTAAAATATGGAAATTAAATGGGAGGTAGTGTATGGTACAAGAATGGTTTGATAGAAATATCTTTTTATACATTATTTTAGGGATATGTGGTGTTGGACTTTTTATTAAATTTGTACTTTCTATGAAGTATCGTCTGTTAATTCGAGCGTCAAAAAGGATGGGTACATCCAAGAATCGATTAATGCGTGTACTTCGTCTTAAATTTGAGACTTGTTATAAACTAAACATTGGTGTTAATAATGTGGATACTTTTGTGGATAAGTATGTATACAGGTATAGATTCTGTGGAATTCTTTTATACACATGGGAGACAATTAGTGGAGAGATTGTAATTGTATCGGTTTTAACAGGCTCTGTATTCAGTATTTTAGGACTTTTGGACGAATGTGAAATAAATCACATTTTATCCACTTTAATTGCTGGTGTCTTGGGTGCACTGGTGTTGATAAGTTATGATTATTTTATAAATTTAAACATGAAACGAAAGATTTTAAAGGTAAATATTAAGGATTATCTAGAGAATTTTTTGAAATCCAGGCTTGAAAATGGAGAATTTAGCTCAGATTTGTTAGAACAATATAAGAAAGAATATCTAGAGTTACCAAGTCAAAAGGGCAAGGATAAACAAACAAAGAAAAAAGAGGTTGAGGTTCCTGAGTTGGTTGCTCAAATTGAAAGTGCTGCCACAAAAGTAGATTTAGTTACTGTAAAGGAAAAGAAGGCAGAGAAAAAGGTGATAAAGGCAGAGGAAGAATTTGATGATGCCCATCTTTTTATGGAGACGGGCAATGTGGAGAAGATAGACCGGTCTAAGAAAGAGGAAGAGAAGCATTCCTCTAAGAAAGATAAGTCCAAGAAGAGGATAAAACCAGAAGAGGAAGCAGAGCTTCGTCGTTTAGCTAAGAAGAATGAATTGAAGAAGATGATTCAAGAGGATAAGGAAACTCGTCATATTACAATGCCGGAATTTTTTACAGTAGAGTCTACTGCTAGTGGAAAGCAAGAGCAGCAGATAACAAAGGTTGAGACAGCAAGTCCATTTTCTAGAGAATCAGCTGTCAAGCTAGGGACCAAAGAGAAGGAAACGACTAAGATTGCAACCAGTAAGCAAGAAGTAGTTAATACACAAGTTAAAAAAGAGACTAATAAACCACAAGGTGCAGTTAAGGTAGATGAGAGTGCACAGAGAAAAGCCATATCTAGTGAAGAGGCACAGATTATTGAGGATATTCTAAGAGAGTATTTGGCATAATAAGGTCATATGACAGAAACTTCTTTTTAATATTGCTAATAAGTGGGTAATTTGATAGAATATACTGTAAACGAAAAGTGTAACCAGTAGTTCTTTAATAAATTATTATGTAATGGTAGAACCAAAGGAGTGCAAAAGAATGGCAAAAGAAGTATCATTTATTTATTCTACAGCAAAGGATTTTATTGCTGCTGAAGAATTAGCTATGATTAAAGAAAGTGCATTATCTGCAAAGAAAATGCTTCTTGACAAGACAGGTGCAGGCAATGACTTTTTAGGATGGATTGATCTACCTGTGGATTATGACAAAGACGAGTTTTCCAGAATTCAAAAGTCTGCAGCCAAGATTCAACAAGATTCTGAAGTTTTAATTGTAATTGGAATCGGTGGATCCTATCTAGGAGCACGTGCTGCAATTGAATTCTTAAGACATAGTTTTTACAACAGTGTATCCAAAGAGATTCGTAAAACTCCTGAGATATACTATGTTGGTAACAACATTAGCAGTACTTATATGTCACATTTAATAGAAGTAGTAGGAGATAGAGACTTTTCTGTTAATGTAATAAGTAAATCAGGTACTACTACTGAGCCGGCAATTGCTTTCCGTCTATTTAAAAAGAAGCTAGAAGAGAAATACGGCAAAGCAGAAGCTGCTAAGAGAATTTATGCTACTACAGATAAAGCAAAGGGATCTTTAAAGAATCTTGCTGATGAAGAAGGCTATGAGACTTTTGTTGTTCCAGATGATGTAGGTGGAAGATTCTCTGTATTAACCGCAGTTGGTTTGCTTCCTATCGCTGTTAGTGGTGCAGATATCACTAAGTTAATGGAAGGTGCAGCGGATATGAGAACTCGCTGTATCGATAATGAATATGATAATAACGATGCTGTGTTATATGCAGCTGTTCGTAACATTCTTCTTAGAAAGAATAAGAGCATAGAGATTCTTTGTAACTATGAGCCATCCCTTCACTATATAGGTGAATGGTGGAAACAGCTATATGGAGAAAGTGAAGGCAAGGATCAGAAGGGTATCTTCCCTGCAGCAGTTGATTTAACAACAGATCTTCACTCCATGGGACAGTTTATTCAAGATGGTCAAAGAACAATGTTTGAAACGGTAATTGAGCTTGAGACTCCTCTTTGTGAATTAACTCTTGAGGAAGAACCTGTAGATTTAGATGGTTTAAATTATCTTGCTGGAAAGACAGTAGATTTTGTTAATAAGAGTGCTATGCAAGGTACTCGTCTTGCTCACAGTGATGGAGATGTGCCAAACTTAGTAGTAAAGATGCCAGCCCAGGATGAGTATTCTTTGGGTCAGTTATTCTATTTCTTTGAGTTTGCAGTTGGTGTTAGTGGATATTTACTTGGAGTAAATCCATTTGATCAACCAGGTGTAGAAAGCTATAAGAAGAACATGTTTGCATTACTTGGTAAACCTGGCTTTGAGAAAGAAAGAGAAGAATTATTAAAGAGATTATAAATAATAAAAACGGGTGGTCTCACGATGTTTTCGTGTAGCCACCCGTTTTTTATTACAAAGGAAATCTCTTTGTTGCCATTATTTATATTCAAAATGTTGATAATCCTTACTAGGGTTCCAGTCACCACCCCAAGTGAACCCATGTTTGATAAAACAGTTATAACAGGTATCATTTTTATGAATGTAATAAGGATTCTCAAGGCTTCGGTCGGTATAGATTAGCCCATTTTTGGGATATATATTGGTTTGTCCATCTCGAACCTGAATGTAGGGATTATAGAGAGGATTAATATCAATGGCCATTCCGATAGCGTGGTTTGAGAGCTGGTTGGTACGTGCTATGGTACGATAATTAAAGGCAGAGGAATTATTATCTGCCATAGACAAATCATCGTCAGCATTGTAATCGTCAATTAATCGTAGTTTTTCAATGGGGTACTTTGCATCGAATAGTTCTGTAAATATAGATAGCACATTGTCTGCAATGCAACGATTTACTACTAATTCTCCAGTCTTTACTTGACCTTTAAAGTCATAGTGAAGAACCTTTACATAAACCAGTTCTTCAAGGGAAAAGTCGGCTTCCGGTTTATAGGATTTATTCATCATCCTTACTTTAAGCGCATCATCGATAGGCCTGTAGGAAAAGCCTTCATGCCAACTATGTGGTTGCTCCATCGGTTAATCC
>JAEZQN010000081.1 GCA_023441145.1 Bacillota bacterium | reverse complement strand
CATCTGCACTAGTAATTGGTTTGCTAGAATTCTTTCCATCCTCATTTTCAGACTCTTTATTACATGCAACAATAGAAAGTCCCATTAAAACTGTCATAGCAACCACAGCATATTTTTTACTCATAATCTTCCCTTCACTTTCTTAATGTTATCACCGATATACGATTTCACATTACGTTATAACTAATTCTAAGTAATAAAAATACAAATTAAAAGACTATCTTTTTATATCATATTTTTATATAAAAAGATAGCCTATTTCATATTATTTCACCGTTTTTTCATATTTATCAAGTTTCATTACTCTATACACCCAACACCTTTATTTGATGAAACACTAGAAAGGGATTTCCCTTTGGTATCATATTACGTAATGTCTCCTCTACATAACTCCAATAAATAATTATATTCTTACCATACTCTAATTCCCCAGCAAATCGTTTCTTTAGCGTACAGCTATAATCTATGATTTCTAAGGTTTCTTCCCTAGTAAGGAACTCCTCATCACCAAAAATCTCTAACTCATCCTCTCTAAATAACAAGGTCTCATCCACTCTATTCTTTTTCTTCAAATTCTCGATTTTTCCCTCCACTGCCTCAATGGCAACTCTCTCATAGGTCATATCTATAGTCCCACTTTTTGAAGCTGTATAATAAGGATAACATAAGAGCATTCTATGCTTTCCCAAGCTGCCATATTGGGATTTGATGTAACTCATGGCTTCTTTTGCTGTAACCCCAATCTCACCATAAACATATCCTTTGCCAGAATATATTGGCTCATTTTTCACAGTCCATAAAATAGTATCATCCAACATAGTTGTTGTGTGGCACTGCATCCACGGAATCGTGGGCAAATCTAAATAGTCAAGGATATAACAATTTTGAAGTACATACATACTATTCTCCTTTACGATTTAGGTATTGGTGATTACTATTTAGTATTCCTCTTTCCTATATACCTATGCCGAATTAGGTTAGTATTATGTGTTAATACAGTTACATCCTAACATTTAGTTTTACAAAATAAGAGCTGCAAGAATTGGAATGGAGCCAAGGGAAATTAATGTAGTCATAAAGGTTGCCTTGGCCACTGTGTTAGAATCTCCACCATACTCATTGGAAATTAAGGTTACATTGGCAGCTACTGGCATGGCAGATATGACAACCATAACATTTAAAAGCATAACATCTTGAATAAAAAAACGGAAAATCAGCCACACCGCAACAGGGAATAGAAGCAGTCTTAAAATAGCATAAATATACATTTTCCAATCAAGAAATACATCTTTCACTTGTATAAAGGAAAGATTAGAACCAATGGTAATCATGGCTAAAGGAGTCGTGATTGCACCAAGTAATGAGACAGTTTCATTCACTACATAAGGCGTTTTTATATTTAAGAAATAAATGATTAGTGTAATTATAGAAGCAATCACAACTGGATTTAGTATCTTGGTAAAATTAATTTTGACATTCCCCTCTTGTTCTCCAGAAAGCAGAAGAATTCCATAGGTATATACCAGTATGTTAAAAGGGATCAAAAAGATGGCTACATAAAAAATAGCCTCTGGACCATACAAAGCATTGATTACCGGGATTCCCATAAACGCACAATTGGAAAAGCAATAGAGGGCTTCGTAGGTCTTTCGATTTTTTCTTGTAAAAGGTACTACAAATGTAAATACCTTAGCTAAAATAGGAACCACAATAAAAAATAACACTGAAAAGCCTATAATTTGTAATGTATAGCTTTTACTGCCTGTAATCTGCCCACTAGTTACAGTATTTATAATTAGAGCCGGATTGGCAACATATATAACCACTCTTGAAAGGGTATGATTACTTTCCTTTGAAAAAATTTTTGTCTTACCACAAATGTACCCTATCGTTAACATTAGGAACAAAACAATCATCTGATTTATAACCTGTGTCATGTCCATACTATCATTTTCCTTTCGTATTAAACACTAAGATACTACCTAGTATTAGTCTTTACCAAAACATATTAATAACAGTACATTATTTTTTATTTTTTTACAAGTAAGCTTTACAAGTAAGCATTGCATAGAAATAAAAAATCTACATATAATAAACTAATTAACTGGTCAGTATTGACAAATAAATCTGATAAACGTATACTATACACGAAAGTAAAAAGCATTATGTTTTCATCAATTTAATAAGTTCTTCGGGGTAGGGTGTAATTCCCAACCGGCGGTGATAGTCCGCGACCCACTTATGTGGTTGATTTGGTGTAATTCCAAAACCGACAGTAAAGTCTGGATGAGAGAAGAGAACGTGATATGTAAAAAACCTCGGAATATATTCCGAGGTTTTTTACATATCACCACCCGAAGATTACTTTTCTTGCTACCATGCTAAGAACAGTAATCTTTTCTTCTTAATTGGAACTTAGATTCATAATTAAAGGAGGATTATCATGAAAACAAATTTGTTATCCACAAGAAATCTAGTATTAATGGCAATGTTATCCGCAATCGCTACGGTGCTTATGCTTATCTCCACCCCTGTACCATTTGCACCACCATTTTATAAGGTGGATGTCAGCGACCTACCCATTATGATTGGCGCCTTTGCTATGGGTCCCCTAGCTGGTATTCTTATGGAGTTTTTAAAGAATGTTCTTCACGTTCTTGTCTCTGGTACTGATTCTGGCTTCATTGGAGAAATAGCTAATTTTTTATCTGGCTCTATCTTTGTATTTACTGCAGCTTCAATCTACAAGTACAAAAAGTCGAAACTATCCGCAGTACTCGGTCTAATGATTGCAGTCATACTAATGAGTATAGCATCTTGTTTTATCAATGCTTATATCACCTTACCAGCTTATATCACAGCCTCTAATGGTAAATTTACAATGGAGGGTATTATAGCAATGGGGACCGAAAAGAACAACTCAATTACTAACCTTTATACCTTTATGGTATTTGCTGTACTACCATTTAATCTGCTAAAATGTACTATTGTTTCTGTGCTAACAACTGCTTTATACAAGTTTATTTCACCTCTCCTTAAAGGAACCAATTCTGTTAGACGTGAAAATAAAGTATCTCCTTCTATGGATAAGAAAAATATATAATAATATGACCAAAAGCTACCCTTTTTGAGTATAAAGGGTAGCTTTTCACATTTATTTACATCTCAGCATTTCTTTTTACAAATTTATCCGTTATGATACAGTATGAGTATATCTCTTGGGGAGGGGTATTAAAGTGGGAAAATTAAAAAGCAAATTATATCGCAATATAATAAGGATTTAAAGGAGCAACTTCGTACGCTACTAAAAGACGATTCCCTTTGCGCCATAAAATGTGGATACACCCGGTATCCTACTCAGAGCAAGACTTTAGATGAGTTGATTACCAATACAAATTATGCACTATTTGAGGCCATATGCTTTAACAAAAAAGAAAAAAATGAGTTTACGCCTTCCTCCTTTCAAAAGCAAAAAGAAGAGCTTCAAAGAAATGACCAATTTGAAAGGCTTATTAACAATAACTTCTTCCACTACTATTTCCAACCTATTATTTCCGCTAAAAATGGAGATATTTATGTATATGAAGCCCTTATGAGAACGGATGAATCCATTGGATTAACCCCATTAGAGGTACTTGAAATAGAAGAACAGCAAAAAAAGCTGTATGAAATCGAATATTATACATTTTTTAATATAATGAAACTCTATAAAGATAAACTATCAGATTTTGGGGATAAATACTTATTTATTAATTGTCTACCTAATCAACCTCTCACCAAAGAAGATTTTGATTGCTTTTATAAAATGTATCATACTTTAACTCATAAAATTATAGTAGAAGCATCTGAAATCTATATTCATACTGAGGAAGAACACTTGTTGCTAAAAGAACGACTAAACATCTTAGGCTCACAGCTAGCTCTTGATGACTATGGTTCTGGTTATGGCAACGAATTGAACCTTCTTAAATATAATCCAAGATATATTAAGATTGATCGTAGCCTAATCTCCAACATAAACAATGATGAAAAAAAGAGGCATTTGGTGGCTAACATCATTCAATTTGCTAAGCAAAATGGAATGATATCTTTGGCAGAAGGGATTGAAACTTTTAAAGAATTACATACTGTTATCTACTTAGGAGTAGATTTACTACAAGGCTTTTATCTCTATCGCCCATCTGCTGACTTCTTTCTGTTCTTCCACAAAAGCAAAAGGATGAGATTAACGCCATCAACCGCAAATATTTAAGAAGTAATGCAACAAATGAAATCTATATAGCAGATACCACTATAGCACTGGAACTAGCAAATCTACGTACAGACAATTATTCCTCTCTTATCATAAACACAGAGAGTTTAAAAGTACTAGGAGATGTCGTCACCCAGTACATGTTAACCATTACCATTCCTGACAATTCTAGCGTGACATTAGAACTTGAGAATGTAAATATTAAAGCAAAAGATGACAATTGTATCAATATAGGACGTAACTGTAATGTAACATTAAGGATTAATGAGAGCAATATACTTTCTGGTCAGGGAATTCGTGTTCCTGAGTCCTCCACCCTTAGTATCTCTGGTAATGGCAATCTGACAATCCGTACTGAGGTTGAAAATGGTATCGGAATTGGAGAATCCCCATTTAATACATATGGTTCTATTACCTGTAATATCACAGGTAAGATGACTGTTACAAATAGGAATAAGGCATCCATTTGCATTGGCGGTAAAAAGGAAGTAAATACTCTAAGATAGCCCTATTAGAAGGTGTATATGAGCTGTCTACTGATGGTTTAACAGCTATTGGGATAGGTTGTCTAAACGGAGAAACAAATATACAGCTTGGAAACATTAAAATGAATGTTATATGCAATGGAAATAACAGCATCGGTATTGGTAGTTTTAATGGAAGCCTTAACTTATCTTCCACGGCAGACATACGAATGGTGTTAACGGGACAAAATAGCTGCTGTATTGGGATTTTATCTAACCTGAGGGGCAGTATTCTTCTCCAAGATGGCACCGTAAAGCTAAAACTAAATGCCAGAGATGGCTGTGCCATCGGCTCATTAAATGGTGGTTTATACATAAAAGTCGCACTTAAGGAGTGCATTTGTCATGCTGAAGGAATCCACATATGTGGCATAGGTAACTATAGCGGTGGTGGAGTTACAGAAATAGACTGGGGCACTATCTCCATAAAATTAGCATCCGCCAACAAATTATACCTAGGAAGTCAGCATGGTCCACTCCTAATTAATGGTGGCAATATTAACTGTCCAATTAATCGAATTATTAATTCAATCAACATATATAGAATGCCTCTGAAGCATTATCGATTTACTGATTGCAATACCTTTATAAGGCATATAGAAATCAATACTCTAGCCTATGACTATGAAGCTTATACAACAGCTTCTGCAAAGGATATTAATGTATATTTACCAGAATTGCGTGAATATGAGGAGTATCTATGTTCGTAACAAAAAATTATCATATCCCTATACAAAAAAGAAGGTACCAGCCAAAACGGCTAGTACCTTCTTCCTCTACTTCTTTAAAGTAATCTCTCCACCTTTTAATTGATACGCCCAATCAAGTCCTTTATACTTATCAATGACGGCATTGTATACAATTTTATTGTAGTCTACTAAATCAGGATTGTCTTTCATCTCATTGGCATCATAATAGTTGCCTTCCTTATCAATGTATCCATTTACATTGATAACTGGATACTTCTCATATAAATCCATTAAGTATTTATTATAGGCTGTCATTGGAAGTCCCGCCTCTTTTAAGAAGTATGAGGAGAGATAATTCAAACTAATCCTATCTACGGTCTTACTTTCCATTTCCTTATTACTCCAAATAAAGAAAGGTACTGTATATCTCTTCTGTAAATCCTCGATGTCTAGATTCTCTATGCTATCCCCTAATAGATGATTAAAAAATCCAGAATCTAAATTAGGTTGATGATCTCCAAAGAAGATAATATAGGTCGGTTCCTCCACCTTACTAAAATAATCAATTAAGGTCTTTAATGCCTTATCCGTTTGATTTACACAGGACAAATACTCCTCGGCATCATCATATCCAGAGGTATCTGTCAGATTTATATTATAATCCATATCGTAGGTATTATAGGCACTATGATTCTGCATCGTAACATTAAACATGTAAAATGGCTTAGACGTATCCCTATCTTCGTACATTTCTATCACCTTTTCAAAATCACTTTGGTCATCAATGTAGCTTCTAAGATAGGTTGGATTGGAAAAGCTTTCACTAGCAAAATAAGTGTCAAAACCAAGCATTGGGTAAACTAGCTCTCTACGATAGGTATTTCTTCGATAGGCATGCAATGCGGTAGCAGGATAATCAAGGCTCTTAAGATTTCTTGTAAAGGAATAACTCTCTCCTTGAATGTACTGTTGATAAGGCACCGTTCCTGTTGGTAGGAAGGTAGTAGCATTTCCTGTCTGAAACTCATATTCAGAGTTCGCTGTTGTTCCTCCTAGAACAGAGCTATAGGCATACCCTTTTATAATATTATCCTTTAGAGAATTATAATATGGCATTACCTCTTCATTGGTTTCATAATCTCCTACTACAGACAAATCCGAAAAGGCCTCACACATAATTGTAATTACATTAGGTTGCTCCTTCGTACTAACTTCATCACTTTCATAACCATCTAGAATCTGACTAACAGTATTCACATCATAACCTTCTGGTTTACTTACCTGCATAGCTAAAAGATTGATTCCAAAGCCATTTAAGGAGCCGTATTTACGATATGTCTTAACTGGTCTCCATAAGTCAATGTTTCCTCTTAAGAGCTTGGCATTTCCATAAAATACAGGGACTGCTAGGACAGCTATCATTACATAGAAGGCAACAAATCTTCTGTATTCCTTTTTTTCTGGCTTACTTTCCCCAATTCGGAAAATAAAGCTTAGGGTCACTAGGATAAATGCTACGCCCATGTACATATAATAACTAAACACGTAGCTATAATTTTGAGAAACCTCTTTTGCTGTGCTAATTAGAGAAAGGTCTGCGGGTAAGATTGGACAGCCTCTAAAAAGAACAACATACCCATTGGCTAGTCCTAGAACGGACATTACCACAAGTGTCACAACTAAACTGACCCTTTTTCTTCGACTGATTACATACACCAAGCCAGCGATTAAAAAGAACCAAATAATATTCATAAACCAATGCCATGGTAGAATTAAAACAATATTGTTCCCAGATAAGGTTTCAAAGGTTGCAAAGGTAAGGAATAAACTAATGGCATACATAATCCAGTTGCATTTCACTGGTCGTCTCTTCTTATACTCCTCCCATTTTTTATAATGAAGTAAGTTAAAGAAGGTAACTAACCCTGCAGCTAATAGAAATCCATATCCATATAATCGATTTGGCCGATTATTGTTAGCTGGAAAGTAAAACATGGCTTCATTAAGTAATACCATGAGTATACCTAGACCAGTGTATAGGCGTACCTTTTTCTTGTCTTTAATAAACCATTCTTTCTCTATTCCAAGTTGAAATAAAAATGTGATAATGACAAACACTAGGTACAATTGCCATCCCTTCAAGCGATAATATGGCAAATTTCGATAAATTAAATAGATTCCAAGTGACCAGTATAAACTGTTTGTAATAATAAATCCTAAAACACCTATTCTATGAAGGCATTTCCCTTTTATCTTTTCATAAGCTCTTACATATACAATTGCAGCATATGTATATACAAAAAGACCAATCAACCAAAAGATACTTAAGGTCTCAAAAGGGTATACTCTCTTTATACATATAGTACAAGATATAAGAATGGTAGTTATAATTGCTAAATAACTACTTTTTATATGTTTGATTGTTGCAATCATTAAAGTCTTCCTTTCGTACTTGCTTAACTCGTGCTGTTGATACAAAGCGTCCTTTATTATAGTCTTTTTCCCAGGAAATATCAACTTACAAAATTTCCTATGAGTAAAAAAGTGTATTCATCTTTCCATAGCTTTGGTTTTAAGATGAATACACTCTCTTTATTTCAACTGATGTGCCCATTCAACATCTTGATTATTATTTACCACACTGTTATATACTAACATGTTATACTCCATCAGCTCTTCATTTTGTCTAAGTTTAACGGTATCATGCCATACCTTGTCCTGGTCAAGATATCCATTAATATTCACCACCGGATATTTCTCATAAAGATCTAATAGATACTTATTATACGCAGTAAGAGGCATTCCGATTTCATTTAGAAAATAGGAGCTAAGGTAGTTCAAACTAATAGCCTCCACCTGTTTCTCCTCAATATCCTGATTACTCCAAATAAAAAATGGTACCTGATAG
Organism: Bacillota bacterium; assembly: GCA_023441145.1. GTDB lineage: Bacteria > Bacillota > Clostridia > Lachnospirales > Lachnospiraceae > KM106-2. The sequence goes on along the minus strand of JAEZQN010000081.1, from coordinate 4,527 downwards.
CGTTTTTGTAACTGTTCTGTTGTTAGGTCTGATAAACTACCACCATAAAGATATTCAAAAAAGCCATCATATAAATTAGGCTGATGATCTCCAACAAATAATATATACGTTGGTTCCTCTACCTTGCTAAAATAGTCAATCAATATTGGAATGGCTGCATCTGTATGACTGATACAACTTAAATACTCATCGGCTTGAGGATAGTCTCCATCCATTACATCGATGTTATATTCCATATATCCCAAATCATAAGGGCTATGATTCTGCATGGTCACATTATAAAGATAAAATGGTTGAGTTTTATCCCTATTTTCATATAACTCCACTATCTTTCTAAAATCTGTAGCATCATTGATATAATACCGTAAATATTCAGTAGGATGAATAAATGACATGTCCAGATATTCATCAAACCCAAGGAGAGGATACACAATTTCCCTACGGTACGTATTTCTACTATAAGGGTGAAGTGCAGTTGCTGAATACCCTTGACTCTTTAAGGTTCTCGTAAAATTAAGGGTATCCGCATTAATATATTGCTGGTATGGTACGGTACCCGGTGGTAAATAGGTAATGGCATTCCCAGTAAGTAGCTCGTACTCACTATCAGCAGTAGTACCACCCAAAACAGAGCTGTAGGCATAACCTTTTATGACATTATCACTTAAGCTATTAAAGTAAGGAAGATACTCTTCATTGGTCTTAAACTCTCCCACTACTCCCAAGTCCGAAAATCCCTCACATAATACTACAATAATATTCGGCTTTTCTCCTACCAGCTTCTCATCTGAAGTATACCCCTCTAGAATTGACTCCACCTTACTTTGGGAGTATCCCTCTGGCTTTTGAACTTGCATAGCAATCATATTCATGCCAAAGCCATAGGTTGTACCATATCTTTGATACGTTTTTACTGGTTGCCAAAGATTAAGCATATATAGATTCTCATTCACTTCAGAGTTAAAATTAAAAACAACTATTATAGAATAAACTGCATAAGGAACAGCAAATATTCCTCTTCCTATCAGTCTTCTCTTTCGACTCATAACTGGCTCTTTTATGCCCCATACAATCATCATTGCCATAAGAAAGGTACTAATCCCAATCCACATATGGGCAGTTGGGGTATAATCATAACCACCACTCACTTCTAATGCTGTTTTCATCAGATATAAATCTGCAGGTAAGATTGGAGAGCCTCTAAACTGTATAACATATCCATTGGCCAATCCAACCACGATAGCGAAAACCAAAAGAATACTAAGAGCAATCCGAATTCTAAAAAACAAAAGGTACATCAGACCTGCAATTGAGGTCAAGATCAATAGATTATACGTCCAATGTTCCCCATAAATAGACATAATATCTGTTCCACTGCATTCCTCAATAATAAAGAAGGCGGCAACAATAGTCAAAATTCCTGACAGTACTGACTTAATGATAGTTATAATGAATAGAACCTTATTCTTTGAAGTAATCACTATAAGCCCAAATAAGGGAACAAGAAATGTCAGTAGTAAAAGCACATTAGCAATAAGATAATCAGGATTCTCATCCTTTGCTATTTGCTGATTTAAAAAATAATTGGATACTATAAGGGCGATGATACCAACCGCATATAGAATCAATCTAACTGGGTGAGTAGCAATACATCGATATATATATCCCAAATGAAGAACCAAGATAAATATAAACAAGATAACAAATATACTTGGTCGAAACATCTTCTCAATTCCAAGTGATGTTAAAAGAATGGATAGGCCGACGGCTAATAAAAGGCTACCTATTATTGCTATGTATTCCACCGGCATCCTCTTAAGGATTCCAACATGCCAAGGAAGTTGCCTTTTACTATTTACTGTTTTCGTATCCTCGATTAAGTCTTCTATTGGTGACTCCGTTATCATATACTGTCTTCCTTTCAATTTACATCTTTACTAAGCACATTATATTCTATAACATTACTAAGATTATAGAAAGTAAAGACATAGAATTTTCATATTTTCTATGCCTTTCTCATTTACTGTAGTGTGAGAACATACCCATAGGTACCTTCTTTAGCATTGAATTCAAATCTCTTTATTATTCTATAGCCAGCAGCTTTAGACATCACTTCCACAAACTTTTTATTATGTGAATACATAATGACAATACCATCTTCCTTAAGATGTGTCTTGGCCTTTTCAAAAAAGTGCTGGTAAATATCCTTTATTTCTCTCTCTGTAACCTTACCCATAGCCCAAGGCATCTGGGTGATAATCTCGTCAAATAAATACTCATGGGTAAAATCAAAGAAATCTCGCTGTATATAGTGAATAATCTGTCTAGCAGCTTCTGTGTTTACCTTTGCTTTCTCTATGGCTTCCCCAAAATAATCAATCCCATAGGTAGTGTTAGCTGGGACGGCCTTATGCCTCTCAATGAGCATCGTACCCGTTCCGCAAAATGGATCTAGAACCTGAGCATTCTCTTTCATATAAGGCTTTGAAAGCTCTACTAAAAGCGCCGCATTGACAGGCTTAATACTTGTAGAAAGGGTCTCTATTCGGTAGTCAAAGCGTTCATCACTAATCGTATAGAGTTTTAATAAAACATTAAAGTTGCCCTCTTTATTCTCAATAAAACGAAGCTCTATCTCATAATGAGAGGTAGAATTGATTAACTGTCCACTAAACTGCTGCTCAATCTCAACCGCTAGCTTTTTCGCAAAGCTACTTCGTTTACTTAATTCCATCTTAGACTTTATCTCAATTCGAAAATAGAATGGTCCTCTTCCCTTATGGTTTTTTTGAAGAAAGGAAAGTAACTTGGATTTTGCAATACTCTTCGCAATGGCACTAGCATCCCCAGGGCAAGGGCCTAATCCTTGTATCATAAAGAGAAGTTCCTCATAAGTTCTTATATCAAATAGGGGCTTTAACTCATCGGTCTTTACAATCACTCCCGCGTTAAAGGCTTTTGCCTGCATACCCTCTAGTTGCTTTAACACTGTATTTACATGGTTTCTGTTGGTTAATAAAACTAACTGCTCTACACCCTTTAATCCCGTAAATTGATGCCTTTTCACACCTTCTATCGTCAGAATCAGTTCCTGAAGTTCCCTTTTTTCTGCTGTAATATGCTTCTTATTTTCCTCTGTACTCTCTATTTCATTTAATAAGTTCAATTGCTTTTTGAACTCTTCTACATAGCTTCGGTAATCCAACTGACCTATGGCTGTTAGGTAACAGCTTCGAACAAATAACTGGTTTTCTACCTTGTATGCTTTTACTAAAGGCTCTAAATACACTTGTTGCCCTAAATCACCCATTAACAATGCCACATTTTTTCTAGTCTTTGCATCCTCATCAGTTAATAACGCAATAAGGTGTTGTTCCTTGCCAGGTAATAGATACATTAGGGCATGACGCTCCGACTCCTCTTTTATGCATTGTCGAAGCTTACTTAAATTCTGTCTTATATTTTCATTGGCTAATAGTTCTTCCAGTATTTCTCTTACCATAGGTTCTCCTAACTACTCACTTTACTCGCTGTTACCGTCATTAGTATAGCCTTTTCGGCAAAAAAAAGCAATCTCACCCATTCTCTAATAGTTGTTTATTTTTCTTAGTCTTGGTATAATTATACAAATGAGAGCCTAAAAGCTTGAAAGAGGGGAATAAAATGAAGCTAGATCGTTCTAATACCAAAAAGATTCTATTCATTATCACCTTTACCGTATTACTATTGGTTAGTGTCCAACGTCTTGATGTAATACTTTATATGATTCGCTACATAATATGGTTGGTTATGCCGTTTATCATAGGCGGTTGTATTGCTTTTATTATTAACCTTCCTATGAATTTTATTGAAACTAAGTTATTACGTTACTTGGGAAAGAATAAGATTCTTAAGAAGTGTCATAGACCCTTGAGCATTATCCTTTCACTAGTCTTTTTGATTAGTATCATAGGAGTAGTCTCTCTTTTAATTATCCCAGAATTTATCGATAAGCTAGGTCTGTTTTTAAATAGTATCACCTCTGTTGTGGACAAGGTAGGTGTATGGGTAACCGACTTTTCCAAAAAGAACCCTCAAATTGAAAGTTTCATAAGTAATCTAGATGTGGATTGGGCCTCCATTGGAACTACTGCTACAGATTATATACGAGAAATCTCCAATACACTCTTTACTTCTACATTTTCGGTAGTTAGCAGATTTATTAATAGTATCATGAACCTGATGATTAGCTTTATGTTTGCTCTATACCTTTTAGCAAGAAAAGAGCAAATAGGCAAGGAGGCTCGTCAAGTATTATATGCTTATGTTAATATGATATGGGCTAAAAGAATACATAAAGTTGCATCCTTAACCCACGAAACATTCTCCAAATTTATTTCTGGGCAATGTATAGAAGCACTTATTCAGTTTCTCATATTTTTCCCTTTACTATCCCTACTTCAATTTCCATATGCTTTGCTAATTAGTGTTTTTATCGCCTTTATGTCATTTATTCCGATTATAGGCTCCTATATTTCTAGCTATTCC
>JAEZQN010000050.1 GCA_023441145.1 Bacillota bacterium | reverse complement strand
CTGATAAATGTGAGATTCAGCTTTCCTATGCAATCGGTGTTGCTGCTCCTACTTCTATTAATGTAGAGACCTTTGGCACTGGTAAATTAGAGGATTCAAGATTGGTTGAGATTGTTCGTGAACACTTTGATTTACGCCCAGCTGGAATCATCCAGATGCTAAACCTTAGAAGACCTATTTATAAGCAAACCGCTGCTTACGGACATTTTGGTCGTAATGATCTTCATCTTCCTTGGGAATCACTTGACAAAGTGGATGAGCTAAAGAGCTATTTATAAATTAGCATTGGTATTGTTAGTTACTCAAATAATTAATTATGCACAAAAATCGCTTAAACCTCACGGTCTAAGCGATTTTTTCTTTTAAGGGACTTTTTTTACAGCCCCTTCTCTTACCATACCTTTATTATATGATCTTATTTTATTCCAAACTGATACTTCGTCACTGACTCAAACTTCTCAAAAGCCTCTTTCACAGGGCTTTCAAAAGCTGGTTGATTTAAGCTATCTGGATAGTACTGGGTTTCCAAACAGAAGCCTTTGCGGTTGCAAAGAGGTTTACCCTTTTTACCCATAATATCACCAATAAAATTACCAGCATAGAACTGCACACCTGGGAGGTCTGTAATCATGGTCATCTCAATGCCAGTTGTTTCACACCATGCTTTCGCTCCATAGGCTTCTCCCTCTCTAAGTACAAAGTTATGATCATAGCCATGTCCCATCTTAATCTGCTCATGCTCATCATTGATTTCAGCACCAATTCTTTTAGCACGACGAAAATCAAATGGAGTATCTGTTACGTCCATAAATTCTCCTGTTGGAATACACGTAGCATCCACAGCAGTAATAGCATCCGCGTTAATCTGAAGCACCTGATTTAGCATATCCTTTTCTTCTCCACCAGATAAGTCAAAATATGCATGGTTGGTTAGATTAATAGGAGTTTTCTTATCCGCTACCGCTTCATAAGTAAGAGTTAAGCAATCCTCTTCGTCAAAGGTGTAAGTAACGGTGGCAGTTAATTCTCCTGGGAAACCACATTCTCCGTCTGGAGAAACTACAGTAAAGGAAACACTGTCCTCAGAAATAACCTTAGCTGATAACACCTTTGTATCAAAGCCATGATAACCTCCATGAAGATTACAACGATCGTTCTCATTCTTATCGATATAATAGGTGATGCCATCAATGGTAAACTCACCCTTGTTGGTACGATTACCTACACGTCCGATAAACGCTCCAAGGTATCCGCCATTCTTAACATATTCCTCTAAGGTATCATAACCAAGACAAACATCTCGTTTCACACCATTACGATCTGGTACAACTATTTCCACAATTGTAGCTCCGTAGGAAATAAGTTTTACATAATTCCCTTTGCTATTGGTAATGGTATATGCGTCCACTATCTCATTCTCTTTTGTTACACCAAAATATTCCTTTGTTATACTCAAAGTAAAATCCTCCTTAAAATACTGAATTTTCATTATCCTATATTAAATCTACAGAAACGGTGATTGGTTTTGTCCCTGTAAGCTTTACACTAACTTCATCTGGTTGGGAAATCCCCACGTATAATTCATATCTCTTACCATATAATACCTTGTCCCCGTTATCATCAACGGTGAGAAAATGCTCCCAAGGAATACTAAAGGTAACGGTTTCTTCTCCATCAGCTTCAATAAAGAAGCGTTTAAATCCACATAAACTGTAGTTAAGAACAGCGCCTTCTACGTCTAAGGATTTGATATAAACCTGAGCTACCTCTTCGGTTGCCACCTTACCTTGATTACAAAATACGGCTTCTAGGTTAAGTTCAGAATCCACATTCATAGATGTCTTATTCCCCTCTACTCCATTCACCTTTACCTCTTTGGCCTGAACGTTACCATAGGTCAAACCATATCCAAATGGATATAAGGCAGGCTGTATCATAAAGCGATAGGTTCTTCCCTTCATAGCATAGTCCGTGAACTCAGGTAGCTCTTCACTAGACTCATAGAAGGTAATTGGAAGCTTTCCAGATGGAGAAACCTTACCAAATAGCAGATTGGCAATTGCAGTTCCACCATAAGCTCCTGGATACCAAGTCTGTAATACTGCACTGCAGTTATCTCCTGCATATTGAAGCTCCATTGCACTTCCAGTAACCATACAAAGGATTACAGGCTTTCCAATCTCCGTAATCTGCTTTAATAGTCTTTGCTGAACCTCTGGAAGCTTAAGATCCTTCTTATCGCCAGATTTATATGCATTGCCTTCGTCTCCCTCTTCCCCTTCTAGGGTTTCGTCAAGACCTAGGCAAAGAACAACAACATCACTATGTTTTGCAACAATTCTTGCTTCTGACTCTCTGTCATGGGCTAGCGCTAATGGTTCTGAGCGATCATTAACTAGTTCACAGCCCTTAGAGTATAGAACCCTAACCTCATCCGAGACTTCCTTCTGTATTCCTTCTAAAATAGTGGTATAACGAGATGCAGTTCCATAATAATTACCCTTTAAAGCAAGTCTACTATTGGCATTTGGTCCAATTACACCAATTGTTTTTAATTCCTTCTTCTTCAGTGGTAGCACTCCATCATTCTTTAACATGACTACACCCTTTTCACAGGATTTAATGGAGGTTTCTATATGTTCCTTACATTCTATTACTTCAAAAGGAATCTCATCATATTCTGTCTTTGTAAATAGACCTAACTTAATTCTTGTAGTAAATAATCGAATAGCCGCTTCTCTAATCTGCTCCTTCGTTACTAAGCCTTCTTGGTAAGCATGTATTAGATGTAAATACAAATTACCACAGTTTAAATCACAGCCATTCTCTATGGCAAGAGCAACGGATTCTAATGCAGTATTTGTTACATTATGTCCCATATGGAAGTCTTTGATTGCCCAGCAATCAGAAACTACATGACCTTCAAATCCCCATTTATCACGCAATATATCTTTTAACAAAGTCTTACTTCCGCAACATGGTTCTCCATTGGTTCGATTATACGCACCCATTACTGATTCCACATTGG
>JAEZQN010000037.1 GCA_023441145.1 Bacillota bacterium | reverse complement strand
ACACTCTTCATATTAACCTCCTTAGCGCCCTTGCGCTTTCAATAATATGCTGTCTTATTTAGTTTACTATATTTAGAATCTCTTTTCCTTTTTTGGTTAGACAATATCTACCTTTAACTCTAAGAGTTTCAACATATCCCTCCTTTATTAATTCATTAATAATTTGATTTGCCTTAACTTTTCCACATGGGATTAGAGATGCTATTTCTTGTTGATTCAATGGACAAAATTCAACACCACCAATTTCAGTCAAATACTTATTGATTATAACCAACAACTTCATTTTTTCATTAAAGAAACTTGAAAGTTCTTCCATAGTGACCTCTTTATCGATACATTTTGGTTTTGTTTTGATACTATTATATCCTATCACAGTTCTGTATATTCCTCAATAATATATTCAAAACCTACCATATTATTTTTACGAGCTATTCTGTCACTTCACTTGTGTTACTTTATTGACCAATAAGATGTACTTATAGTTATGTTGTATATCCTTTTTAAATTAAAGATTATATTTTCATAGGTTCAATAATAATTAAACAACCTAGAATATAACAAACCCAGCCGGTAACATCAAGTCATCACCATCATCCAGGTCAACTTGGAATTTCCGTCTGGGCTTGTTTGTTCATAGTCAAAGGAACTTAAGAATAATTCCCTTCCCTATTATTCATTTTTACCTCTGTCACATTCCCAAAATCAAATTAACAAGTTTCTTTTCCACTAGCCCACTTAATCTGCTGCTAAGCCCCTTCACAAATCACATCACGCCTTTTGTATAGCAAAACGAATCCATCTGTTTCTCGTAAGATTATCTTGATGCGATCACAGCGTTTACCACAAAAGAGATAAATCGTATGCTTTGAAGACTCTTCCTATATATGTTTTTTAGTGATGGAATAGAGACTATCAATTGACTTACGCATATCAGTATAGCCTGTGATTAAGTAAATATTTGTTGTCACAGAAATATCACCAAGCATGGGCAGTACCCCCAAGGTATTCCAGAGTACATTTTAAATCTGTGGGTTTTTATGATTAAAGAATCTAACGATTATACCAACCATTTTTATTTCGACCACAGGTGCATTATCAGATTCCATAACGAATGGTTTTAAAGTACGAGCATTTTGCTCCTCTAGCATAAAAGACTCCTTTAATTCATTTGAGAGATCCTCAACTTTTATAACTTCCACTTCATTGGTAGGCTATGTTTCTTACTTTCAGAATTAGGAAACTGATAATCTGCTTTACGCAATCTGTTAATCCAGTTAGATAAAGATAATTTGTTGATGCCTTGCTGCTCACACCACTGATAATCGGACAAGCCGCTTGTACGGCATTCCGTTATCAACATCATTTGTTATTCTCTTGATCGATGTTTCGCTCTCATAATTGTTACTTCCATTTGAGTAGTGACTTGCTTTCATCTAACACTGATTGAAGATCTAAATGCTTGCACATGATAGTAACAATTATAAAACTTTTAGAATATTAAAGATATCTACCTAAAATTAGGTACTTACGACTTATAAGCCTATAACTCACAACGTCCGTTTTCTAAAATTAAATATATTTATAATCAACTAAATTCTTTGGAAAAACTCCACATCTATCTCGTAAGTTATCACCTCACGAACACCTATCCCATACTGCGCAATTTTATTGATAAATTCTTCACCATCAAGCAAATCTATTTGTTGTTTTCCCGGATTTGATGCTTCTTCTCTTGCCGCTTTGGTAAAAGTACCTGTGGTAATAAAAACTCCTTTTTCTATATCAGTTGTTAATGAACCTCTAAAGTCCCTGATATCACTCGCTCTAACAGCACTCTTATATCTTTTACACTGAAAGGCAACATTGAAACTAAATATTCCATTAATTTTCAGTTTTCCTGTCCCGTCTATACCCCCATCACCAGATTTTTTTGTTACCTCTACCTGAGTAAAACCACATTCTCTTAACACTCTCTGGGCCAATCGTTCAAACCCATAAGGATCCATATCCATAAGTACTTCTGCTAACCGTTTTCTCCATGGCTTTATTTCATCGGGAAATTCCGTCTCATTATTTTCATCAATCCCATCATCAGGATTAGTAAGTTCATTAACAGGAGTTTTTCCTTTAGAAATTCTTTTCATTGCATTTTTATTTGCAGTAAATGCTACTACTTCCTTAGGATCTAGATTTACATCACATGTATATTTTGATGTAATTGACCATACACTTCTTGCACTATTAATTATTACCCCATAATTTTTCAAATAGGTTCGTGCCCACGCCAATTGATATTTTAATTCAGTCTGATTTTCACTTCCTAAATGTGATTCATCAACCACTTCATCAGATAGTTGCAAGTCTTTAATTACTTGCTCATATATTTCATTATTGGTTCCCGATCCACCAAGCTTTAAAAGTGCTTTATAGGTTGGAACTATTAATTCAGTATAGGTTGGAGCCAATATTTTCTTGATTCTGGCCATGTTATCCCCCTCATAATCTTATTATATTAATTATAAGAGATCCACGATATTTTAACAAGATCTGTCTCGATTTTTCCTATTAACCATTAATATGCATTAATTCTTATCTTGTTCTCACTATTCTTATATTTGTCCTTGCAGAAAATATCTTTGCATCACTTGAAGTTTTATCATCTACGAAACTCGATAATATCTTTTGCTGTGACTCTGCCGTCCAGTATATTTTTAATTGATCCTTTGCTCTTGTAATAGCTGTATAGAAAATATTATGACTTATTAATTCATCTACCTCTTTTGTTATAACTATTTTTACTGAACTATATTCCAAACCTTGAGCCTTATGGATAGATACCGCATAAGCAATTTGAAATGGAACGGTTGTTTCCGTATCCATTTCGTCACCGTCATCATCGCTTTCACTTATCCTCATTACTGGAAACTTAACTACTGATTTTCCGGTAGTTCTTTGAGGCAATAATTGGATTCGTGTTCTCGCTATTTGCATGCCGCTAAGCACCTTATCAATTTCTACCGAAAAAAATACTTCATCCTGCGTTTCCTCAATATTAACTATTCGCCCTTTTAGATTGTTATATAGGACGTTTTCATACATGGATGATTCGTTAAACAATAC
>JAEZQN010000412.1 GCA_023441145.1 Bacillota bacterium | reverse complement strand
GCAAAACTCTTTTTTACTTTCCTTTATACATCTGACGATAGCCTAGTGGACGATATCCCATTTTCTTATATAAGGCCATAGCCTTCTCATTATCTTCCTCCACCTCAAGGCGGATTCTTACGACTTGATCCTTTGTCTTATTATCAAGATACTCAAAGAAAGCGCTTCCTAAGCCTTTATTTCTATATTCTGGCCTTATATAAAGTTCTTCTATCCATAGTACCATTCCACCTGCCTCCTGAGAGAAGGTTTTTGCTAACAGAGAATACCCAGCTACTTTTCCTTCATACTCAAAGAGATAGCCTTCTGCATAGAGACTGGAGGTAGCTATTTCTTCAAAGGTTCGCTCTATATGACTCTTAGGAATTGTGTGTAGGACAGCATCACTGTGATAGAATTCTGTAGCCAGGGCCATATAATCCTTATAATCATTCTTGGTTATTGGTCTAATCATTACTATTTCACCTATAATTATTACATTAATATAGTCACAATTTGTCTAAGTATAGCATATAATAATGAGAATAACAAATTAGAGTGATTATATGAGTTGTTTTGGTAATAGTGGTCACGGTAAAGGTAGGGCAGAAGAGCGCAGAGTGAGACGGAGAAGTGTACCAATTTCTTCTGCAAACTTTTCCTCTACCTTTGTCAGTAGCACCACAAGCAAATTTCATTTAAGATTCATCAACGGCTGTAACATCGATGTTGATGAAGGTGGCTGTGGAATAGAGCTTAGAAGTAATTGGACCTATCTAGTATCCTATAGCTATACGTTAGATACAGAAAGGGACGGGGTACTTGAAGTAACTCCAGTACTTAATAGAAAGAAAATAGAAGAAGCAAAAACCAGGGTTTCCAATGCAAGAGATGGCAAAGTGACGGCAAGTAATTCCTTCACTTTAGTTACAGACTGTGCTTCCACCCTTACTTTTCGCTATTTTGCAATCGATGCAGAGACAGGAAAACGTCCTAGAGGTCAAGTATCCATAGTTTCGTTAGGTCGGTTCTGTGGTGAAAGAGGTCGCGAGGAGCATGAGCAACATCGCTATAGTGTTAGAGAAACACAAGAACAACAGGAAGATGGAAGATACTTAATGGAATTATAGAAACAGGGGTGTTGGCAAGATATTTGGAGCCAACACCCTTTGACTTACAAAATAAACTATTGAAAGGAAGGAGGCTTTACATCAGTGTTGGAAAATGGATTGCCACCCTTTGAAGGTTCAGACATACTAAAATACATTTTTGCCGCTTTGGTTGTACCAAAGTCACGGTTAGAGCCAGTATCCTGAACTTTATTAAAGGCTTCTCTAAAAAGAGCATTGTGTGCTTCTTCACGATTTAGTAGGAAATCTATAGTTTCTTTCACCTTTTTGTCATTTATTTGACGATACAAATACTCATAAACAACTTTTGCACGTTGCTCAGAGGCGATGTTGGAAAGAAGATCTGCACATAAATCTCCAGTTACCGTTACATAGTCTGCAGTCCAAGAATAGCCAGAAGCGTTTATAAGTCCTGGATTTAGTCCAAGAAGTACATGGGATTCAATCTCCCCAGCTGAAACAGCTGTTGCATCAACGTCATGTCCATTTAGAAGATTTATGGTTTGGGCTACCATTTCCATATGCCCAAGTTCTTCTGCTGCTATATCCAAAAACAAATCCTTAATTTCTTGGTCTTTTATACGAAAACTTTGAGACATATATTGTAGAGCTGCTTTTAATTCACCGTTACCACCCCCTAGTTGTTCCTGAAGAAGGACGGCATATTGAGGGTTTGGTTTCTCAACAGAAACAGGATGAAATAACATTTTTTCATGTTTAAACATAGGACAACCTCACTTTCTATAAGGAATAGTGTGAACAAATTGGATAAAAGTATACTATTTGAGAATTCTATAGTGTATTGGTGAGAAAATACCTGTACAAATTTACATCAAAGCTTCATACATATATAGTAATACCTTTAAGGGATGATTTTAATGAATCTGAAAAAGAAAATCTCTGAAAATTGGTTAATCTATATCATAGTCTTGGCTTTTGCTGTGTTTACCATAGAGTATTGGGACAAAATGCGTCAGCTTGTAGATTATCTACTTACACTATTGTCTCCATTTATAATGGGAGGTTGTATAGCCTTTATCATCAATCTTCCTATGAAATTCATAGAAAATAAGTTCTTTGTTAATCATCATACAGGCAAAAGAAGAATGGGTGGAAGAATTCTAAGTGTTTTAATTACTATTTTTTTACTAATTGGGATTATCGCCACTGCTTTGTTTATCATTTTACCTGAGCTCTTTAACACAACAGGAGAGCTAGTGTCTACCATCACCTTGTTTTCAAAAAAGCAAGAGAAGGTTCTGGCTGATTTGTGGAAGCAATATCCTCAGTGGCAAGGTTTTATTGAACGAATTGATATCGACTGGAAATTGTTTCTAGAGAAGATATGGGAGTTTTTTAAAACAGGGGTAGGAGGAATTGTAGATTCTACCATTGGTGTGATTGGTTCCATCATCTTTCAAGTAACTAATTTTCTCATAGGTAGTGTGTTTGCAATATACCTGCTATATAGCAAGGAAGTGTTGGCATCTCAAGGAAAACAGATACTCTATGGATGCATGAAAAAAGAGAGGGTGGAAAGAATCTTATATATCCTTTCTATAACTCATGAGACCTTCTCCAACTTCCTTTCCGGACAGTGTATCGAGGCCTTAATATTAGGATTCATGTTTTTTAGTACGATGCTAATCATTGGTCTTCCCTATCCACTTTTAATAGGAGTTGTTATTGCTATTACTGCAGTTGTACCAGTCTTTGGGTCGTTTTTAGGCTTGGGTATTGGAATATTTCTAATTCTAGCAACAAAACCAGTGGATGTCCTAGTATTCATTGTGCTATTTTTTATCTTACAACAAATAGAGGAGAATTTGATTTACCCTCATGTTGTTGGTAGTTCTGTAGGGCTTCCTTCCATCTGGGTAATGGTAGCAGTTACCTTAGGAGGAAGTTTAATGGGCATTATCGGAATGTTATTATTTCTACCATTGGCCTCCGTAATGTATCGTCTTTTTAAGGAAAAAATCAAGGAGAGGACGAGACTTAAGGATTGACAATCAGGAGGTCATTTGCTATTCTAAGTAGTGCAAATAGTTAGGGTTCTAACTATTAGAGTTCTAAATAATTTATAGCAGGAGGTATTATGGGAAAACACAGTTTAGGTATGATTCATCATATTTCAAGAGTGTTGAAGCAAAGAATAGATGTTCAGGTGCAGCAATTTGGACTTACGGGGCAGCAATCTAGAATGATTACCTTCATTGGCTATAGATCTTTACATGAGGATGTCTTTCAACGTACCATTGAAGAAGAATTCCATATTCGTCCATCTTCAGTTACCAGTATGCTGAAACTATTAGAGAAGAATGGGTATATTAAGAGGGAGACTGTTCCTGCCGATGCTAGGCTTAAAAAGCTAGTTTTGACAAAAGAGGGACAACTTCTTTTGGAACGTATTGGTGATGTCATCGAAAGGGAAGATAAGAGAATACTAGAAAGATTAACTGCAGCGGAACAGGAGGAGTTATTTCGCTTACTAAGAAAGCTAGCAGAGACTGACAGGGAGGCAACAAATGATTAGAAAGTTAATAAAACAGGTGAAGGAGTTTAAGAGAGACTCGATTCTTACACCGGTTTTTATTGTATTTGAAGTAATATTAGAAGTATTACTGCCATTACTAATGTCTAAGATTATTGACAATGGAGTTAGTAAAGGGAATTTAGGTTATGTTTATAAGCTAGGAGCGATCATGTTTGGTATTTCGTTACTATCCCTATTTTTTGGAACTATAGCAGGGAAGACGGGAGCTACAGCTTCTACAGGCTTTGCAAGAAATTTAAGGAAGGCAATGTTTTATAACATTCAGAACTTTTCTTTTAGTAATATCGATAAGTACTCTACGGCAGGGTTGGTTACCCGTTTAACTACTGATGTAACTAACGTACAGAATGCTTATCAAATGATTATTCGTATGTTTGTACGAAGTCCTATTATGCTTATTTCGGCCATGATTATGTGCTTTACTATTAACGCTAAGCTATCCCTTATTTTCCTTGGGGCTGTATTGTTTTTAGGCTTTTGTTTGTACTACATCATGACACACGCTCATCCGTACTTTAGAAAGATGTTTAAGAA
>JAEZQN010000403.1 GCA_023441145.1 Bacillota bacterium | reverse complement strand
GATTATTGCAGGTCATACCCATCGGGCAGTATTTCCGAGCATAAGAGATCCGAAGTATTTTAATGATGGTAGTTGTGTCCATCCAAGGTGTATTCAAGGTCTTGAAATAGAAAATAACGCTATTGCTTTAGTAAAATGGTCTGTATTAACAAAGCCGGATGGTTCTCTTTATGTAGGGAAAACCATTCTTGAAGGGCCTGTTGATTTGATGCAATTTTTTTAATCTGTCAGTGTCAATACGTATTGACTTTGCTAGGCCATGGTATTAGAATGTCAGTATATTCCTCGATAGCTCAATGGTAGAGCACACGGCTGTTAACCGTGGGGTTGTTGGTTCGAGCCCAACTCGGGGAGTTACTGTAAAAATCCTGTAGGATATTTCCTACAGGATTTTTATGTTTTTAGAAAGGTTTCCAGTACTGCCTTCTTGTAGTTTCTACTAATGATACGCTCTTGACCATTTTTTAGAAATACGGTATTTCCCTTTATAGTACGAATCACAGATGGGTTTATTAACTCACTTTGATTAATCCGAAGCATAGTATATGCTGTTTTCTCGTCTAGTGCCGTTATCGATTCATATACATGATAAATTCCTGTTTTAGTGGTAATAATGCTTTGATACCGTATACGTTCTATAGAGATAATATCACTTACTGGTATTTTGATCTTGGCAGCGTTTTCTGTTATTACTAGACTAGGGCTGGCTGTGGAAGAAGATTCTGCGTTTGATGCCTCAATCTGATTAATTGCTTTCTTGAAAAAGCGTTCTAGCTTAGTGATATCCACTGGTTTTAAGACATAACCAAGGGCATCAACATCATAAGCATTGCTGGCAAATTCGTTATGCCCAGTAATGAAAATCACTATGATTTTAGGTAAATCATGAAACAGTTGAATGGCAGCAGAGATTCCAGAAGGACCACCCATATCAATATCCATAAAAACAATATGAAGCTCATGGGTTTTTAAATACTCAAATAGCTGTTCTGAGGAAGTAAAGCCGATGGTTGTAACTGAGACTTTATTTCTCTCAGCGATATCTTTTATGTATATAGAGTTAATCTTTACTTGTAACAATTCATCATCACAAATTCCTATGTGGTAAGTCATTTTACATCTCCTCTCAGTCATGTAAGCATTAGTCTGTTTGCGTATCCGTTACTTCAATAATTATTTCAAATACATCTGTGACATGTATCGTTACCCTACCTTTATAGCGCTCCACTGCAGATTTTATACTAGATATGCCCATTCCATGATTTTTACTGTCCTGTTTACTAGTGAGGAATCTGCCATTTTGCTCCTCGGGTATTACTAGATAATTGTTTCTACAACAAATTGTAAAAATATGATCTTTCTTTGTCATGGTTAGGTGGATATATGGATTGTCTGTTACCTTGGATGCTGCCTCAATGGCATTATCTAGCATGTTACCAATAATAATACTCATATCCTTGGTGTTAAAAGGTAAGGAAGAGATAGTTATATCAATATCCATATCAACATTTAAGCTGGTTGCCTTTCCTATCTTTGTATTCAACAAAATGGATAGGGCTTTGTTATCTAGAAATATGTAGTCATTGGCGTGACAGGCATCTGCATAAATATCTTTCAAATAATCTTTTAAGTCATCGTACTGTTTGGTGTCCACAAGACCATGGATGATGCTAATGTGATTATTTATGTCATGTCTTAAAGAACGCAGGTTATTTACTATATCGGACATGTCTTCGTAATACTTGTGTTCCATTTCTAATCGAGTCAGTTCCAATTGATACTCCATCTCCTTGCGAGATTTTTGTGCTACTTTAGAAATCAAGTAAGTAGAGAGTAATGAAACAAAGGTAATACCTATTGTCATAATTAGTAATATTTGATAATTGCTGTTTATTGTAGCTGGAGAAGTAATCGCTCGGATGGCCAGGGCAAATAGTAAAAAGTTAAAAAGTAGGATAATGGTTAACTCCTTCATATAGCTAAAAGTTACTTCCTTATAATCTCTAAAACGAACGCTAAGCTGTTCTATAAAATAAAAGGCAATAAGTTTTGAAATTAGGATACATGCCTGTCGAATCGCCTCGTTGGATTGTAATACATAGTCAATGGTCTGCTGGGTAATCATAGTTAGAATGATCATTACCAGGGATTCTGAAATCATCATAACAATAAGATATATAAATGAAATAAGAATCTTTTTTCGAATTCGGTCAGTATAAAAGATAAAAGCAATTACAAAAATAGCCACGTTGAACAGAATTCTGACAATATATTCTGTTGATTCAGATACATTCATACAAATGATATATCGTAGGGTTAAGCATACCATAGAGGCAACCCCACTGATAAAACGAAGTTTTGGATTATATTTAAAATGTAGTAGATTGTTAAAAAACCTACATAATAGAACAGAATCCATTAAGGATGCAAGTAAGTCGTAATTCATATGTACTCCTCCACTTATGTTATTCATCATTGCTATTATTATACATGATAAGGAAAATTATTGTCAAATTTGTAAATTTGCAATTATGCACATTTTCATTATAATTGTGCATTTACTGAAAATATTTAGTTAAATAGCAAGTATAAAATGCTGAATAGTGAAAGTTTATTGAATATTAAATTACTAAAAGTATAATTAAGTCATAAATATGGAGGTAGAAAACCGTGGGTTATCGTTGGGTAGCAAAAAAAATTATAAATTTATTATATAAGACCATTGATGACAAACAATATTACGACGTAATTCTGTACGGTTTGGAAATCACCATATCAACGCTAGTTAATATGATACTTGTCGTTACTTTGGGATTTGTACTAAGAGTCCCTATGGAAACCTTAATCTTTTGTTTGTTTTTTATGCCATTAAGGATCTTTTCAGGAGGTGCTCACGCTAAATCACACAGTGCCTGTATAGGAGGCTTTTTATTCTGTGAGTTGGGAGCAATCTACATAAGTAAGCAAGTATCCGACACAATGGTACAATATGCTCTTATTTTTACATTACTGGTTGTTAGTTGTTTTATATGTGTAGCATATGCTGCTAAAAGCAAAAAAGCTAGTGAAGAGGTTAAAAGGAAACACAGAAGTATAAGTCTGGTTATTATTGTCGTTGACCTGATGTTAACTACTATTGGTACATTATTGGGTAATGTATTGCTACCGTATTCATTAATTGCAGCTCTGGCGGTGTTTTGTCAATCAGTTGCCCTGCTCCCATTATGGAGTAGGCCAAAACCCGAACCAGAGAGTAAAGGAGAGAGAGTATGAAAAAAATTCGACAAAAACTTATTACCAATTTGGCTACAGCCTTTATGTTTGGAACCACTATAAGCTTTGCATGGGGAAGCAATGGATGTTGGCTCTATTTCTACGAGCCAGAGAAACCAGAAGGTGCTGACCAGATTACAAGAAAAGATTTAATGAAATTAGTACAAAAGAAATAAGGGTGAGAGTGTATGGATCTGGTGGTAGATGATTATGGCAAATATAGAATGAAAGTCCCCTTAAGTGATTCAGTCATTTTGCTAACCAGTAAGAGCATATCTGTCTTAGATGCCTTTATTCAGACAATTTTAAAGAGTCGTGAACAGTGCTACGTATTGGAAGAAGATGGAAAGAGAAGTCAATCTCTTGCTGATTATAATATAGACTTTATTGATGATGAATTCTCGAAAACATCATTAGGAATAGAAGAGTACTTGAGCTTTTTTGGTCTTGCCAATCGAATGTTTAATGATTCATTTGCAAAAGATATTGATAAGTTCTTAATAGATAATAATTTGCAGGAACTAAAAAACAAGCCTTTGTGTGAATTACCAGCCTTAATACAGATAAAAACAAGATTATTTATTTCAAAGAAGCGTAAAACGAGACTTCTTATATTATCCAATAATAACGGAACTATTAATGATAAAAACGTAATAGAAATTGCTGAGTATGTTAACTCGTATTGTAAAGAACATAGCACGATTGCTATAATTACTACAAGGGTCACTCCTTTGGTAAAAGCGTATAAGGGAGAACTGATAACGCTTTAACTTTATTGGATCCATTCAGAAGTAATGGAATCTAATAACTGATTACCTTGAAGTATTTTATACAATAAATAGGGGAGTATTAAGAAAAAGGGTACGTATGAACTACGTACCCTTTTGGCATAGTATAATGCAATGGTTCCTAATTCGCTAGTCGTACCAGTAATTCCATTTCTATCAACCGGTTAGCATTCTGCTTTCGAGTTAGATCAGCTTATACGTTACAGAAAGTAATGTATACGGCATTCATTCTTGTATAAGTCGATGTATCTTTTGGCAAAAAGGCAATATTCTCCGGTCATACAGTGATTATGTCTCATTAGGATTCCATGCTACAGCCGTAATGCCCCAGAGAAATCTATGGAACATTTATAGTTTCCACACATTTTATGAATTTATACTTGAACTATGAATTGTTTTATGATAAAATATGCCTTGTCGTCAGGATGATGACATGAAATAAATACTATGCGGAAGTGCTGGAATGGCAGACAGGCAGCACTAAGGATGCTGTGTTCTACGAACGTGTGGGTTCAAGTCCCATCTTCCGCATTGTGAAAAAGAAAGACTCAAACGAGAAATCGTTTGGGTCTTTTCTTTTTCAGAAGCGGGAGCGTGCCTTGAATCCCGTGGATTCAAGGTCTCCGCTTCGCTTCGGTCAGCGCAGAACAGACGTCCCCTGGACGTCTTGCACCCCATCTTCCGCACAGAACAGAAAAGCAATTACGCAAAGTACTTGCCTTTTTTTTGTCGAGGAGTCCCTTGAACCCGGAATTCAAGGTCTCTGCTTTGCTTCGGTCGGCGCAGAACAGACGTCTCCTAGACGTCTTGCGCCCCATCTTCAGTGGTATAAGTTGATTCGTGAAAAGACTTTAGACTCGAAGTCTGAGGGCTTTATTTGTTTGCATAATTAATTATACCAAACAGGGACGGATTCTTCGGAATCCGTCCCTGTTTGCTTTGAAGGCCTCTTAACCCATTAATTTAACCCCATTTTTCGACTGCTCCTCTACTTTCTTTTCAATCTTATCCAGAAGTTCAAAAATATTCTTGGATAAATTCTCGGCCTCAACATAATAGTTGAAGGCTTCAGACTTTTTGGAATTTTTAATTGAACTAATTACCTTGTGGCCACATTCATGGAATTTATTATGGATGTCATCAATTGCATCCCAATCCTCCTTGATGGAAGGATGTTCTATCTTAATCGCGTGATAAAAATGCCCAAAAGCACATTTTGTACTATTTGTTTGAAGAGGATATACTTTACCTTCATCCACAATTGTCTTTAAAGTTGATACCCAATTCCTATGAGCTATTCTGGCCTTACTGATATTAGCCTTCAAATCATCATTGGATATGTTATGTACACTACCATTCAAGGAAGCAAATAAGTTCTTTGTAATATCAGACAAGGTATCATCAATAGCTGTTATATTATTTGCCAGTTCCGTACTTTTTGTAGAATCATTAAAAATCATCTGCGTCATATTCATAAGCTTTTCTGCATCTGCACCCGATGTCTGCACTGCAACATTTATTTCATCGGTAGAGGCTCTTACTCTTGACATTGTCGTGTTCACGTTTTGAATTCCATCGATTGTATTCTTTAATAATTCCATATTACTTTGCATGGTTGAATATACATCATCAATTCGACTGCTCATTTCCGTAGAGGCTTTTATCGTATTTACCATACTTTGTCTTCCGTTATCCGCCGCGGCATGGATATGGGACATAAATGAGCTCATTCCCTCTAAGCTTTCCTTCGTACTATCGGAAAGCTTTCTTATCTCCGCAGCTACCACGGCAAAACCTTTACCATGTTCTCCGGCTCTTGCTGCTTCAATGGATGCATTCAAGGATAACAAATTCGTTTGCTCTGCAATGTCACCAACACTACTGACAATTTCATTTACCTTGTTGGTCAATTCAATCAACTCATCTATTTTAGCACTCATAATGGTTGAGTTTTCCATTACATTTTCTTTCAGTTTATTAATTTCAGATAATTTATTAATACTCTCATTATTTCGTTCAATTAATTTCTCGGAAGATTCCGTAAGTCTTTCTAGAGTAGTTGATGAATCATTTACTGCTTCTGATACTACACTCATACTTGCAGTTGTTTCTTCTACGATTGCAAGATTTGATTCACTCAACTCCGATGTTTCTTTTGCAAACTCATTAAGATCATAGGATATCTGGGACATATTTACATCATAGTTACTCATCTGGGTAACAAGTTCCAGTAAATCCTTAGCAGAAACTGAAATCATCTCTTCATTCTTTAAAAAATGATCAAATAAATCATATACTTCCTTGTGTAAATCATAACCGATTTCAGGAAGTATAACATCTTTTCCTTCCATTTTTCCTTTAATATAACTAATGATACAGCGAGCTTCTCCACAGTCACCTCTTTGTTTCTTATAAAACATTAAATTCCTCCAATCTTTTGTAAATATAAAAAGACCATATTAGGAATAAATATCCATTATATGAACTATATTTCTTATAATACTATAAAAAACAAATTAATTCTATCATTTTCATTTAAAAATATCTCAGGATAAATTTGAACAATCAAAACAAATTGGTTTGCATCAGCCTCTTAGGCAGTAACTATGGCAGGGAGGCAAAAATTAATCAACAGAAGAAACTCTAAAAATGTTGGGGAAGTTTATCGGATAGATAAATTACATTTTTACAGTAACGCACTCCCATACAAAAACAAGTAGAGCCTATTCTCAATTTCAAACATAGAAGTAGGATTTTACACTTTGTTTACACACCACAAGTCAGCGTCCGTAAAGCTCCTTTCTATAGGAGTTTTTGGAGTGGTAATTGAACCAGTGGTTAAAGGTATTCCAGGCATAAATGTCTCGTCGGGCGGTTCGACGGGAAAAAGGTCCAATGGACCTTTTTCAGAGTCCGTCTTACCCCATCTTCCGTAGTATAAGTATAATGTTGGAAAGTCTTTAGAAACTGCATCAGATTCAACCCTCTTATAAGAGGGGTACTTAAGACCTTATATCTTCTTTTGCAAAGCTTTGTAGTCATTCATGGGGATTGTTTCTGCATAAGAAACTTTTATAGGTGATAAGTTTTAAGTATTCTGAAATAGTAGATTTTGCAACGCCAAAGTGGTGTTCTAGTTGAGGAAGTGAGTAATTACCAGCATTATATAAGTCATCTGTTAGTGTGTGTTGTTATATACGAATACTACACTATTCTATTTATTGACTATTCGTAGTAATTACATTTACATCTTTTTCGGTGAATAGTTTTCTGTAGCGTTCATCAATATCATTGATTACGATTGTGTCAAATACAGAAACATCACATAAGTGGCAAAATACTTTTTTATCTAGTTTACTATTATCAGTAACTATAATCACCTTTTCTGCAGCACGAATCATAGCTCTTTTTATATTCACTTCATCAAAAGTTCTATTTGAAACACCAAAATCTAAATCTAATGCATCACAGCCTAGAAAAGTTTTGTTTACATGTATTTTCTTGAAGAATTCAACGGCCTCGTTGCCAATTAGAGAAAAAGCAGGTGAATTCAAGCTTCCTCCACAGACAATGATTTTGTTTTTTGTATGGGATAACTCCATGACTATACTAACGTCATTTGTTATGATGGTAACATTCTTTTGCTTGATGTTTTTAGCAATCTCTAAGGTGGTTGAACCAGAATCTAGAATAATAGTATCCCCATCTTCAATTAAATCTGCAGCCATAATTCCGATCTTTTCTTTTTCTTCACGATTTGATTCATTTCTTGTAGAATATGGTATCTCATTTAAAAGTGTATTTTTGATGGCAATAGCTCCACCATGGGTTTTAATCAAAAGTCCCTTTTCAGCCAATGCATCAATATCCCGACGAATCGTAACTTTGGATACGTCAAATATACTCGCTAGTTCTTCGGTATTAGCTTTTTGTGCCATATTCAAATGGTTTAAAATTTTGTTTTGTCGTTCTATTTGGAACATAGCAATTTCCTTTCTCGATTCTTAATAAAGCAATAATATAGCTATATTATATATGTTAGAGTGGAAAAATGTCAATCCATAGATGAAAAATTAAGATTATGTATGAGTATTTATGAATTTTATTTACTTCCTGAACATTATAATGTGTTTATTTGTGATAAAACATGTGTAATATCTTCTAATAGCACATAATTTAGTTACTAAACTTTCATTAAAACAGTTACATGATACAGCAAAAGCAAGTAAAAGAAAATAAAATAAATAAAACAATCAAATAAAAACATATACATATTGACATTAATATGCACAAGATATATAATAAATGTACAAATAAAAAATGTTTTTATATCATAAATAGTGCAATTATGTCGAAAAAAACAGAAAGCGGTATATTTTGAGATATAAAAACAAAATAAAAAAACATAATGCAAAGGAGAAAGCAATATGAAGAAAAGAATTTCTGTACTAATGATTTTTGTGATGGTAATGTCAACTCTTATGTTAGGTTGCAGTAAGACACCTGGAGGAACCGACAATGAAAAACAAAATGATTCTTCAACACCAGTCAGTTCAGAAAAAGCGGATACTAATTCTGAAAAGAAGCTGAAAGTAGGATTTTCTATTCAGGATATCTCAAATCCTACATGGTCTGAAATGTATGAACATATGGAAGCTAAGGCTGATGAACTGGGAATAGAGATTACATTAAGCGATTGTCAGGCAGATCCAGCAAAACAGATTACTTCCCTTGAAAATTTTATTGAAGGCGGATATGATGCGATTATCGTTCATTGTTTTGATGCGGAGTCTGCATCACAAACAATACAGAAAGCAAAAGATAAAGGAATTAAAATACTTGCGTACGATACGGATTTAGAGTTGGCTGATTGTTACTATGGACTTGATAACTATGAGGTTGGTAAACAGATCGCTAAAAATGCAGCAGACTTTATTAACGCAACATTTGAAGATGGGAAATGTGAAATTGGAGTTTGTAATTATCCTTTAAATCAAGTTTGTCTTGATCGTGCAGAAGGTATAAAAGACGGACTAGCTGAGTATGTGCCAAATGCTGAAGTTGTAGCTGAAGCGCAGGCAGGTTATACAGACGAAGGTATTGTAGTTGGTGAAAACTTTATGCAAGCTCATCCAAATATGAAAGTCGTAGTTGGAATCGATGATGCTGGTCTTTTGGGCGTTTATGAAGCAGTAAAAGCTGCAGGAAAAGAAAAGGATAGTGATTTTGGTATGTTTGGTATCGATGCAGTGGAAGAAGCGTTAAAGTTGATTGAAGCTGATACTGCATTTCGTTCCACAATTTTCTTAGATTTGAATACAACAGGTGGAAACATGGTACAAGCTGCTTATGATTTATTAAACGGTAAGACAGTTGAGAGAAATAATTATTTCCCAATGGTTAACATTACTAAAGACAACGCAGGTGAGTACATATCTAAGTAGAAGATAGATACATAATATATCAGCCAGGTAATATGGACGAAGTCATTTAAAGTATTAATTTTATAATCTCTTATACTCGTAATGAGTTTGATAATAGTGATAAAATTTTATGAGTGGAATCTTAAGTTCTTATATAATGAGAGCTTAAGATTCCGAGAGATTATATGGCAAATAGGAGGTAGGCTTGTATGAACCAGAAATGTTTGGTGTCACTACAAAACATTACTAAAAAGTATTCTGGGGTTACTGTTTTACATGATGTCTCTATGGATATTAAACAAGGAGAAGTGCATGGATTAGTAGGTGCAAATGGTGCAGGTAAATCAACATTAATTAAAGTGATATCTGGTGCAATTAATTCGGATAGCGGAAAAATAGTTTTTGATGGCATGGAATATAGGTCAATGACTCCACAACTATCAGATAGCTTAGGGATTGAAGTTATATATCAAGAATTTAATCTTGTTACGTCGTTATCTGTGGCTGAAAATATATTTTTAGGTAAAAGGCATAGTGACTCGCGATTTGTTAACTTTAAAATTCTAGAAAAAAAGGCAGATGATATTTTAAAAGCTTTTGGATTACCCATAAATGTGAAAGAACCTGTAAAGGGGTTGTCAGTTGCATATAAGCAAATTGTTGAAATTGCAAAAGCATTAAGTCACGAGATTAAGTTATTGATTTTAGATGAACCAACAGCGCCTTTATCAGATAATGAAGTAAAAGTTCTATTTAAACTTATAAAAAGTCTTAAGCAGCAAGGGATCTCTGTGATATACATCTCTCATCGACTGGAAGAAGTGTTTGAAGTTTGTGATAGAATTACTGTATTACGGGATGGTGAAAAAATAATTACTTTAAATACAGATGAGACAAATCGTAAGGAACTTATTTCCTATATGATTAATTCAAACATAGGGGAAGAGTATCCTGAAAGAAAAGGTAAGCAAAGTGAAGAAGTGCTTCTTGAAGTAAAGAATTTATACGGTAAAGGGTTTAAAGATATTAGTTTTAAAGTACATAAAGGTGAAATTCTTGGTATTACTGGTTTAGTGGGAGCTAAGAGGACAGAAATTGTTCGTGGTATTTTTGGAGCAGATAGATTGGATAAGGGTGATATCATTTATTGTGGTGAACCTTTAAAAGCAAAAAGTCCGTATGAGGCTATTTCAAAAGGAATTGCATTGATACCAGAAGATAGAAAAACCCAAGGAGTCGTATTGGAACTACCAATAAAATGGAATCTTACAATGTCAGTTCTTAGTAAGCTTTTAAAGTTTGGTGTGATACAAAAAGAGAAAGAAAATGAAATAGTAAGTAAATATAAAGATACTCTTAAAATAAAAATGAATTCAGAGAATCAAAAAATATCTTCATTGAGTGGTGGAAATCAACAAAAGGTAGTACTTAGTAAATGGCTGGCTAATAATCCTCAATTAATTATCTTTGATGAACCAACTCGTGGTATTGATGTTGGGGCTAAAAAGGAAATTTATAAATTAATTAATCAATTAGCGGATGAAGGACTTGGTGTGATTTTGATATCTTCTGAAATGGATGAAATGATAGGATTATCCGATCGTATGATTGTACTTTCAGAGGGAAAAATTACAGGCCATTTAGAGAAAAAAGAGTTTGATAAACAGATGATTCTTGATTATGAGTCAGGAACTCTATAAGGAGGAACATGATGAAGGTAAGAAAAATATTGAATAAGTATGGCATAGTTTTTATCCTACTCGCTTTGGTGGTTATATTCAGCCTAGGTAACAGTACATTCTTTAGTTTAAGTAATTTTATTAATATTATAAGGCAAATAACAATACTTTCTATTATTACCATAGGGATGTCTTTTGTTTTGATTTCAGGAGGTATAGATTTATCAGTAGGTGCTCAGCTTGCATTTATAGGAGTGTTAACAGCTACAATATTTACAAATACTCAAGTTCCACCTCTATTAGCTTGCGTAATAGGGGTTGTCGTTGCTACGATTGTGGGTATTGTGAATGGGCTATTTATCTCTTATACAAAGGTACCTCCTATTATTGCAACTCTTGCGATGCAACAAATCTTAACAGGATTTGCATACTTGATATCCTCGGGAAAACCAATATATGGGTTAGATGAATCAGTTCAATTAATTGGACAAGGGTATGTTGGCATTGTTCCTATTCCTGTTATTATCATGGTGATTTGCATTATTATCGGTATTTTTATACTAAACAAGACATATGTTGGAAGAAGTTTTTATGTACTTGGGAATAATGAAGAAGTTGGTCGTTTATCTGGTATTAGGACAAAAAAATCTAAAACAATCGCATATGGACTGTGTGGTATGTTAAGTGGCGTAGCAGCTATCATTATGATGTCTCGTATAAATTCTGGAAGCCCTGTTGTAGGTAAAGGATTTGAGATGGACGTCTTAACTGCAGCAGTATTAGGTGGAGTAAGTATTACAGGTGGAGAAGGAAAATTATCAGGTGCAATTATAGGTGCACTAATCATTGGTGTTTTAAGTAATGGTTTAATAATTATGAATATAGGAGAGTACTATCAAATGGTAATTAAAGGATTAGTATTAGCATTTGCAGTTGCTTTCGATAGCATTAAAAATAGAAAAATACAGGCTAGTGCATAATAAAAAGAATTATGTGAAGAAAGGTGATGTATATGAAAGTTGTTTTAATAGGTTGTGGATTGATTGCCAGAAGCCATGTAGAAGTATTAAAGAAGATAAACGATGCAGAATTAGTGGCTGTTTGTGATATAAATGAAAATGCAGTTAAAACTCTCGCAAAAGAGTGTGCCTGTAATGCATATACGGATGCTGAAGAAATGCTAGCAGCAGAAAAACCGGATGTTGCGGTTATTTGTGTACCAACTTTCGTTCATGAGATGTATGTGAAATTATGTGCAGAACGTGGTATTCATGTACTTTGTGAGAAGCCTTTAGAAAGATCCGAAGAGGCTTGCCAGAGATTAGTTAATGATGTAGAAGAAGCAGGAATAATTTTTATGACAGCGCAAGTGGTTCGATTCTGGCCAGGTTACACTCAAATCAAAGAGATGTATGAAAAAGGCGAGATAGGGGACATTTATATGATGCATTTGAGACGAGTGTCTTCTCGAGCTGGTCAATATGGACAATGGCTATTTGATCCTGATCTAGGTGGTGGAGCTATGCATGACATGTTGGTTCATGATGTAGATTTCCTTAGACATTTAGCTGGTCCTTTTGAACAATGCTATGCCAATGCAGTAAAAGATGAAACAGGCTGTTACAATAACGTTATGGCTAATATAATTCATAAGAATGGTGCACATGCCGTAGCTGAGGTATCTTTTACAATGCAGACGGGATATCCGTTTAGTTTTTCTATACATATAGTAGGTACTAAAGCAACAGTAGAATATAGTTATCGTGCAGGTGCCACAATAGCAGAACGCGGTGGAACAAAGAGTGAGATGAAAGTTTGGTATGAAGGAACTGGATTAAAAAATATAGAAGTAGAAGATTATGATCCGTATCAAAAACAAATGGAATACTTTTTGGATTGTGTTAGGAATAAAAAACAGCCAGAAATTATTACAGCGAGCCAAAGCTATGATGTGATTAAAATGATAGATGCTTTGCATCTCTCAGCTGATACTGGAAATATTATAAATATTCAATAGTATGGGGGTAACGTATGAGATACTACATGGGAATTGATATTGGAACATTTGAGAGTAAAGGAGTACTAACGAATGAACAAGGGGCTATAGTAGCATCCCATAGTGTGGCTCATGTTATGGACAAACCAAAACCTGGATATGCGGAACATGATGCAGATTCAGTTTGGTGGAATGATTTTTGTATCATATCTAAGAAATTATTGGAGAAATCGAATGTTGAACCGAGTTGCATAAAAGGAGTAGGATGTAGTGCTATAGGTCCTTGCTGCTTACCTGTAGATGAAAATGGAAAACCGTTGAGAAAAGCTATTCTATACGGGATTGATGTTAGGGCAAAGGAAGAAATTGATGAATTAAATAGGGAACTTGGCGAGGATTATATAATGAATCGCTATGGTAATCCGATTACTTCTCAATCTATTGGACCTAAAATACTATGGATAAAGAAGCATGAGCCTGAGATATACAATAAAACGGCAAAGTTTATTACATCAACAACATACCTTGTTTATAAACTAACTGGAAATTACTGCATAGATAATTATACAGCGGCGTATTTTACCCCTATGTACAATTTAGAAAAACAGGATTGGGATGAAGAAAATCTAGAAAGATTTTGTCGAAAAGACCAATTAGCAAAATGTCTTTGGACCAACGAAATAGCGGGTACAATAACTGAAGAAGCATCAATGGAAACTGGATTGATGATAGGAACACCTGTCACTACAGGTACAGCAGATGCTGCGGCAGATGCTGTTGGAGTAGGAGTGTTCCATCCAGGAGATATGTTAGCAATGTTTGGTTCCTCCTTATATATGATACATGTGGTGGATAAATTAATCACAGATAAAAGATATTGGGCAGGCCCATATTTATTTAAGGATACTTATATGGTAGCGTCTGGTATGTCTACTACAGGAACATTAACGAGATGGTTTAGAGATGAGTTGGCACCAGATTATTTAGAAAAGGAAAGTAAGGATGGGGTGAATGCCTACGATTCGCTAATGAATGATATAGGAAGTATAGAACCTGGGTCAGATGGCTTGCTAGTTTTACCATACTTCAGTGGAGAAAGAACCCCTATCAATGATCCTAGCGCTAAAGGAGTATTTTTTGGACTAACACTAAATCATACCAGAGGTCATATGTATCAAGCATGCTTGGAAAGTGTGGCTTATGGTATCCAACAGCATCTTATTGGATATAAAGAGATAGGAATGGATACAAAACGTATCATTGCTGTTGGGGGTGGGACTAAAACGCCGAAATGGATGCAGATTGTTTCAGATGTAACAGGAAAACAACTTGCATTAGGAAGTACATATGGTGCTGCTTTCGGTGATACTTTACTAGTTGCCTATAGTATTGGAGACATAAGTAGCTTAAAGGAGATGGAAGATTTAGTCGAATTTAAAGGCACCATTGAACCATCAAGTAGTAATACTGAAAGATATAAGAAATATGTAGAGGGCTACATACAACTGTATGAACAAACTAAAACATTGATGCATCAGTTACCATAAATATGAAATTAGAAAGTTGAATAATATGGGAAAGATTAAGGGTGTGCTTTTTGATTTTGATGGTGTAGTACTTGATAGTGAGATAGAAGTATTTCGCCTTTTTCAAAAAACACTTAGCAGTATGGGTATCAATACATCATTGGATGAATTATTGTTATATGTTGGTAAAAGTAGTTATGCGATTGCAGAGGATATAATAAAAAAGCATAACCTTATGTTAACAGTAGAGGAATTACAAGAAAGAAATCGTGAAACAGGTAATTTCTACTGTGATAGCATGGAGATTAAGCCATTTGAGGACTTCGTGGACTTGCTGATATTATTAAAAAGCGAAGGAGTAAGTACAGCGGTAGTGTCATCCACTAGAAGCAAGAACGTCATAACGGCTTTAAACCGAATGGATTTGTTGAAATATATGGACATCGTTATTTGCGGAGATATGGTAAAAGAAACAAAACCATCCCCAGATGGGTATTTAATGGCATTGGAACTGATGGGATTAGATACTGAAGTATGTGTGGCTATAGAAGATTCCCCAATTGGTATAAGTGCCGCAAAAAATGCAAATCTGAAGGTTTTGGGCTTTAAAGGGTCTAGTATTAAGCAAGACACATCGAAAGCGGACAAGGAACTGTATTCATACTGTGAAGTAATAAAATATTACAAGCAAATACGATAAAATAGGATGGAGGAATCAATATGAGTTGGATGAAAGATACTTTTAATACGGAGAAACCAATTATTGCAATGTGTCATATATCTGCTTTACCAGGTGACCCATATTACAATCTAGATGGAGGTATGGAAAAAGTAGTAGAACAGGCAAGAAGAGAATTCTTGGATTTACAGGCGGGTGGTGTTGATGCTGTTATGTTTTCCAACGAATTCAGTTTGCCATATTTAAAAAAAGTAAATCCAGAAACAACAGCTGCCATGGCACGTGTTATAGGTGAATTAAAGAGTGATATAAAAATTCCATTTGGAGTAAATGTATTATGGGATCCATTTGCTTCATTAGATTTGGCAGCTGCTACGGGAGCAAAATTTATCAGGGAAATAATGAGTGGAGTATACTCAAGCGATTTTGGCTTGTGGGATACTAATACAGGTGAGATTGTACGTCATCAGATGAGCCTTGGATTAAAAGATTTAAAGCTTTTATTTAACATTGTTCCAGAAGCAAGTCAGGCATTAGGTACAAGAGCAATTGAAGAGGTTGCAAGAACAACTGTATTTAACTGTAAACCAGATGTTATATGTGTATCAGGATTAACAGC
>JAEZQN010000401.1 GCA_023441145.1 Bacillota bacterium | reverse complement strand
CTACTTTATTGATGAAGAGAGTACATACCCTGTTATTGCTGTTACCAGTAAGCTAATGACAACAGGTGTTGATGCCAAAATGTGCAAGCTTATTGTACTGGAAAATAACATTAATAGTATGACAGAGTTTAAACAAATTATTGGTAGAGGAACTAGATTGTTAGAAGATTACGGAAAGACTTACTTTACCATTATGGATTTTCGTAATGCCAGCAGATTATTTGCTGATCCAGCATTTGATGGCAAGCCAGAAATAGTAATTGACATTGATGGTGATGAGCCGATAAATGAGCCTATTGTAGATACTTCAACAGATACAGAAAATCCAGATGAAGGTGACATAAGGGAAAACGAAGGAAATTACAATAGTGGTAGTTTTAATGATAATGATGATGGTTTCAATGGAGATGACAGACCTAGAAAGTATTATGTAGGAGATGTATGTGTAAGGGTTTTATCAGAAAGAGTACAGTATGTTGACAAAGATGGTAAACTAATTACGGAAAGCCTTATTGATTATACAAAGAAGAACATACTGCAACAGTATGCAAGGTTAGATGATTTTTTAAAAAGTTGGACAGAAGCACAGAGGAAACAAGCTATTATTGATGAACTCAAAGAAGAAGGCGTTTTGCTTGATGCAGTTAGAGAAGAACTAGGTAAAACAGAACTTGATGATTTTGATATTATCTGTCACTTGGCATATGATAAAGCACCGCTGACCAAGGCTGAGAGAGCAAACAATGTTAAGAAACGCCATTATCTATATAAGTATTCTGAATTGGCACAACAGATATTAGAAGCACTGCTTAACAAGTATGCTAATGAAGGTATAAAAGAAATTGAAGAAACTAAAGTCCTCCAGCTAAAGGAATTTGCTAAGTTTGGAAGTCCAATGAAGATTGTTAAAGCTTTTGGTGGAAAGGAAGCCTATCAAAAGGCAGTGCAAGAATTGGAAAATGAAATCTATTATGCTTAATAGCGTTTTAATATTAATGAAAGAGGTAGGTAAATGGCAATAACTAATTTTGTTAAAAGAATTCAAGATGTTATGAGAAATGATGCAGGGGTTAATGGTGATGCCCAAAGAATTGAACAAATTGTATGGCTTCTGTTTTTGAAGATATATGATGCAAAGGAAGAGGCTTGGGAATTATATGATGATAATTATAAATCCATTATTCCGGAGGGTTTAAAATGGAGAGACTGGGCTGTAGATAACAAGGATGGAGAGGCTCTTACTGGAGATACTTTGCTAGATTTTGTGAATAACAAACTGTTTCCAGCTTTAAAAAATCTTGAAATAGATGATGAAACTCCAATGAATCAAGTTATTGTAAAATACGCCTTTGAAGATGCAAATAACTATCAAAAGGATGGCACTTTGCTACGTCAAGTGGTTAATATCATTGATGAAATTGATTTTACAGAATATGAAGAACGACATGCATTTGGTACTATTTATGAGTCGTTCTTAAAAGACTTGCAGAGCGCAGGAAATGCAGGAGAATTTTACACTCCAAGAGCAGTTACAGAGTTTATGGTAGAGGTAATAAAGCCTGTTTTGGGTGAGAAGATAGGAGATTTTGCTTGCGGTACAGGAGGCTTCTTGGTTTCTGCTTTGAATGCTTTAGATGCACAATTAGGTAATTCTCTTGAGAATAGGGAAATTTATAATAATTCAGTTTATGGAGTAGAGAAAAAAGCTCTTCCTCATATCCTATGTATTACAAATATGCTATTACACGATATTGACAATCCTAATATAATTCATGGAAACACGCTGGAAACTGACTATAAAGAGTATCGTAAAATGGAGCAATTTGATGTGGTTATAATGAATCCTCCATATGGTGGTAATGAAAAGGACAGTGTAAAAGCTAATTTTCCAAGTGATATCAGAAGCTCTGAAACAGCTGATTTATTTATGAATATTATCATGTTCAGGCTAAAGAAAAATGGCAGATGTGGAATTATTCTTCCAGATGGTTTTTTGTTTGGTACTGACAACGCTAAAGTAAATATTAAAAAGAAATTGTTTAGTGAATTCAATCTTCACACAGTTATAAGACTGCCTCATAGCGTATTTGCACCATATACATCTATTACAACCAATATTTTATTCTTTGATAACACGCACCCAACAGAGGAAACTTGGTTCTACCGCCTTGATATGCCTGAAGGCTATAAGAACTTTTCAAAAACAAAGCCTATGAAGTTGGAGCACTTTGAGCAAGTATTAGCTTGGTGGGACAGCCGAGAAGAGATAGTAGTAGATGGCTTCCCTAAGGCTAAGAAATACTCTGTTAGCGAGATTGAAGCATTAAACTATAATATTGACTTGTGTGGATTTCCACATGAGGAAGAAGTGATTTTAGAGCCAATGGATTTGATTCACCAATATCAAGAAAAAAGAGCATCTCTCAATGCTGAAATAGACCATGTGCTAGAGCAAATTACTTCTATACTTGGAGGTAACTAGGATGAACGCACAGGATTTGAAAAATAGCATATTACAGTTGGCAATTCAAGGTAAGCTGGTTGAACAGAGACCAGAAGAGGGAACAGCAAGAGAATTGCTGGAAAAAATAAAAGCAGAAAAAGAAAAACTGATTAGAGAAGGAAAGCTTAAAAAGGAAAAACCACTACCTGAAATAACAGAGGATGAGATACCATTTGAAATTCCTGAGAGTTGGG
Source organism: Bacillota bacterium (assembly GCA_023441145.1). GTDB lineage: Bacteria > Bacillota > Clostridia > Lachnospirales > Lachnospiraceae > KM106-2. The sequence goes on along the minus strand of JAEZQN010000401.1, from coordinate 1,038 downwards.
AGTGGGTGAAATTTAGAGACGTATGTGCAGTATTAACTTGTGGGTATGCATCAACTCCAACATATGTTTCTGAAGATGAAGGAATGCCTTTTATTTCGGCTAAGAATATTAAGCCTTACAAATTTATGCCTGAAGATCATAACTTTATATCCAAAGAGTTATATCAAAAATTAACGAATACTTGTAACCCCCAAAAAGGTGACATATTATTGACGAGGGTAGGTGCAGGAATTGGGGAAGCGGCAATAATAGATAGAGATTTTTCATTTGCTATTTACGTTAGTTTAACATTGATAAAGTTAGTTAACTACAAGCTTTTAGATAATAGATATATTTTGTACTGGTTGAATTCACCTATAGGAGTAATGAGTTCATTAAAAAATATATTTTGTAAAAATGCCTCTCAAGGTAATTTGAATGTTGAAAACGTCAGAAATTTCTTACTTCCAATACCCCCACTCAAAGAACAAAAACGTATTGTAGCTAAGATTGAAGAATTAATGCCATATGTAGAGCAATATGATAAAGCATATAGCAAATTAGAAGTCTTCAATAAAAAGTTTCCAGAGGATATGCAAAAATCTATTCTGCAACATGCTATTCAAGGAAAGCTGGTTGAGCAGAGGGAAGAAGAAGGAACTGCGGAAGAACTGTACCAGAAGATTCAAGCTGAAAAAGCAAAGTTGATTAAGGAAGGCAAGATTAAGAAAGAAAAACCACTGCCAGAGATTACCGAGGATGAGATGCCTTTTGAAATCCCGAAGAGTTGGAAGTGGGTGAGGATACCAGATATGTCACATTTTCAAGAAGGCCCAGGTATTATGGCTGTTGATTTTAAAAATTCAGGTATACCATTGATAAGAATTTCTGGAATGCAAGAAGATGAATTAAGCTTAGAAGGGTGTAATTATCTTGACCCTGATATGGTAGAAAGAAAGTGGAATCACTTTAGATTAGATTTAGGAGATATAATTATTAGTACCAGTGCTTCAATGAATAAGATAAGTGAAGTAACTAAGAATACAGTTGGGGCTATAC
>JAEZQN010000353.1 GCA_023441145.1 Bacillota bacterium | reverse complement strand
GAGTGGGACACTGTAATGAATTACGATGCTTTCATGGAACCTATTACTTGGTTTTTAACTGGGGTAGAGAAGCATAGTGACGAATTTCGTTCTGATTTACTCGGTCATGCAGATATCTTCTTTGAATCCATGAAGCATTTTATGAGTAAATTCAATACACAGTCCCTTTTGGTTGCTATGAATGAGCTTTCCAACCATGACCATTCAAGATTTCTTACCCGTACAAATAGGAAAACGGGAAGAGTAAATACGCTAGGTTCAGAGGCGGCAGATCAAAATATCAATAAAGGCATTATGCGAATTGCTGTAGCAATGCAGATGACCTGGCCAGGAGCGCCAACTATTTACTATGGGGATGAGGCTGGTGTATGTGGATGGACTGATCCAGACAATAGACGTACTTATCCGTGGGGTCGTGAGGATATGGAACTTATCCGTCTTCATAAGGAACTGATTCAGATTCATAAAAGCTACAATGCACTTAAGACTGGCTCAATTTTGTTCTTAAGTGGAGGAGATCGTTGTATTAGCTATGGTAGATTTGATGAAAAGGATCAATTTATCATTGCTGTGAACTGTGGATCTGCAGAAAAAACCATAGAGATTCCTGTATGGGAGCTTGGGGTGATGGATGACCACAGGCTTGTTAGATTAATTATGACTACGGAGCAGGGATTTGATTTGTCTTCTAGAATCTATTATGGTGAGAATGGAATTCTTAAGCTAACATTACCACCAATTTCTTCTGTAATTTTGAAAACTGCTGATATCATCTAAATTGTTTAATTAGGATAGAAAATTTAGAAAAAAGTCTTGCAATCCATAGGAATTCTGTTATAATAATTTCTTGTCAGGATTAAGTTGGATGGATTCCCGAGTGGCCAAAGGGGGCAGACTGTAAATCTGTTAGCAACGCTTTCGAAGGTTCGAATCCTTCTCCATCCACACGCCGGCGTGGCGGAACTGGCAGACGCACAGGACTTAAAATCCTGCGGGACTAATCTCCCGTACCGGTTCGATTCCGGTCGCCGGCATGAATAGTAAAGAGCGAGAATTCCTAAGTTTAGGTAGTTTCGCTCTTTACTGCTATATAAGAACTTGTATCGCAAGTTCTTATATACGGAAATTTTACAAATCCTACATAATATCCATTAATTTAACAAAAATCTGCCACATAATTAGTTTATTATAAAATTGTTGTGTGTTTTTTTTACTCATAGTAATATAATATAATTAGAATTGTAGCTATGGAGGACGAAAGAGAAATGGCATTTTATTGCAACTTAGAGAGATTTGGTGAAAAACAAGCAGCCATACAAGAAGACGGTAAGGAAGTAACCTATACCGAATTGTCGAATATCCAGAAGGCATTGCAAGAAGTATTACCTTCCAGAGCCTTAATATTTACTCTTTGTAGGAATACATTGGGTTCTTTTTGTGCGTATGTAGGGAGTTTAGGAGCAGGAGTTGTTCAACTTTTATTAGATGCAGAAATGCCAGAGGAGCTTCTAAACAATCTAATAGAAACCTACCGTCCCAATTATTTATTCGTGCCAGTAGATCATGCTAACTTTAAAAAAAGTACAGCAGTATACATAACCAATGAATATAAATTAGTAGAGTGTTATGCTAAGGACATAGTGGACCTTAATCCAGAACTGGCTCTACTTTTGACCACCTCAGGTTCTACTGGTAGTCCCAAATTGGTGAGACAAAGCTATAAGAACATACAAGCAAATGTGGAATCTATTGTGGAGTATTTGGAGCTTGATGAAACAGAGCGTCCAATTACCACCCTACCAATGAATTACACCTATGGTCTTTCTATTATAAACTCACACTTACAGGTGGGAGCTACTATGTTATTAACTACAAAAACTGTTCTAAATAAGCAGTTTTGGGATTTTGCAAAGGCTTATTCAGTTACCTCTTTTGGAGGGGTCCCTTATACTTATGAGATGCTTAAGAAGATTAAGTTTAATCGAATAGAGATACCAACGTTAAGAACCATGACACAGGCAGGTGGCAAGCTTTCTCCGGAGCTTCACAAAGAGTTTGCGGAATATGCACTAGCCACTGGAAGACACTTTGTAGTGATGTATGGGCAGACAGAGGCTACTGCTAGAATGGCATACTTGCCTCATGATAAAGCTCTTGAGAAATATGGCAGTATGGGCATTGCTATTCCTGGAGGGAAACTACAATTACTAAATGAGAGAAACGAGGTAATTACGGAGCCAGATGTTATGGGAGAATTGACATATCTAGGAGATAACGTAACCCTAGGGTATGCCGAGGTGAGAGAAGATTTAAGCATAGGTGATGAAAGGCAGGGCTGCCTTATCACCGGGGATATGGCAAAGATGGACAAGGATGGATATTTCTATATTGTGGGTCGAAAGAAACGTTTTCTTAAGCTTTACGGAAATCGTGTTAATTTAGATGATCTAGATGCAATGATTAAACGTAAATATCAAGACTTGGATATGGCTAGCACTGGGGATGATACTTGTCTGCATGTGTATATTACAGATGATACTCTACTAGGAAAAGTGAAAGAGTACATTCATAGTGAAACAGGAATTAATCTAAAGGCAATTAGCCTTCATTACATTGATAAGATTCCTCGTAATGAATCGGGGAAGATTTTATACAAAGAGTTATACTAGGAGGAAACGATGGAAGATTTAATAAAAGTATTAGAGAGAGTTGTAGAGAAGGAGATTGACTGGAGAAGTGAAACTGCCTTATTTACAGAAGGGATAATAGACTCTATTGACTTGGCAGAAATTATTTCTGAACTAGAAGAGGTATATGACATAGAAATTACAATGGATTCTATGGTGCCTGAGAATTTTAATAGTGTTCAGGCGATGTACAATATGATTGAAGAATTACAATAATTTAGGAGAAGAGAAATGGTCTTTACAACAATTGAGTTTTTGATATTTCTAATTGTTGCACTATTGGCTTTTTATTCATGTCCTATTAAACATAGATGGAAGATGCTGCTGATCATAAGTATAGTATTCTATATGATTTCGGGAATACAGTATCTTCCGTTTATTTTTGCCACCTCCTTCCTTGTGTTTGTGGCAGCACGAATAGTGACAAAAAACTGGTCAGAACAAGATCAGAAGATCGCCAGAGAAGGTGTAACAACCAATGAGAAAAAACAACTAAAAAAACAGTATAAGAGAAAGAATAGAAGGGTTTTGTTAGCTGTCTTAGTCATAACCTTAGGTATTCTTAGTTACTCTAAGTTCTTAAAATATTTCTTAGAGCCAATCAATGGATTGATTTTAGCTTTAGGTGGAAAGGGAGACTTTGCCGTAACTGACATCATTGTCCCTTTAGGTATCTCCTATTACACATTTTCAACCATTGGTTATTTATTGGATGTGTATTGGCG
>JAEZQN010000313.1 GCA_023441145.1 Bacillota bacterium | reverse complement strand
AGCCTTTATTTTTAACAAGCTATTCCATTCTTATTCTTTAATTGCTACTACACAAATAGTATCACTTGCTTCTTCATATCGACTGCCAGTTACATCTCCATAGAAGGATTTTTTATGAAAACCATATAAATTATTTATAAATTGCTATCTCTATGTATTATCCTATTACCTGTCCTTACATTTACTAAATATAATATAGCTATTACAACAAACACTAAATTTCCTGCTAAAGACATCATTTCTTCGAAATTAGCAGTGGTAAACCTAGTAATATGAATGTAACTTGCACCAATCATAAAGGAACCATAACTAATAGCTATTGGTGTCCTATACTGTTCTCTAAGCAAAGATAAAACCCCTAAAATGCCTATTCCAAACTGTGCAAAGCCTAATTCCATAATAACAATCTTACTGTCTTCTCCTACTTGCAGCAAATTCATTGTATAGGATGGGTTTAAAAATTGCATTGCACCTGCCGTTAATGCCCTTACCCCTACAATCCAAAACAGAAACCATTTACAAAGTATTTCTATTGAATATTGCTTTTTATGACCTTCCCATAAAAAACAGATAAAGGGCATAACCATCATTGTAGATATAACAACTATTGTATGTACCATTTCTCTATCCCCATTTCAGCTATGTACTCTATACTTATTTGAACCTATGATAGCATATAAAATAGAAACAACACTATCAAAATCCTGCTATTTTCATTACTTTTGATATCGAAATGCCTGTTATCTTTTTACAAACATAGGCAAAGTGGGAGGAGCTATTAAATCCAGCCTCTAGTGCTACATTTGTAATATTCTCTCCTGCTAATACCTTTCTATAAACATATTCTAGTTGCACTAATTGAATATAACTCATTATCGAGAGCCCAATCTCTTCTTTAAAAAGATGTGCTATTCTACTTTCTGATAAACGATAAGCCTTGGCAATCTCCTTTATGGAAGCATTAAAATATTTTCCCTCATGGATTGCCATTATTAATGTAGCAATCCTTGTATCTAGTGGGCCCTGCTCTCTATTTATTTGTAAGGCATTTAGTATACGCTCCACCTTTTTTTCCAGTTCTTGTCCACTATCTTGAAGTAAGATTTTTTCAAAGGTAATTTCTTTAAGCACTATAGCTTCTTGATTCTTCAAGTAATCTTCCTTTATTTTTTTAGCCATCACACTGCTTGGTTGTAGTAATATGAAAGCTTGGCAATTTTCCCTTGTTTCAATATAATGATTCACATTTTGGTTGATTATAATCACTTTACCAGCATATTCTTTTCCCTCTACAATGACCTTATTGTTTTCATTGCCTATAAAAATTTGTAACATAGGATGGAAATGTTTTTGGGACTCTTTAAATATCTGTGAAACAATGACATATTCATTTTTAAAGATTAAGTTAGGCATATGCACTCCTTCCTATTACTACACCTCATTAAATAATGCCTATTTGTCCCCTACATCATTTATATAGACTTTATCTGACGTATATGGGATATATATATTCTATATATTCAAATTATATTGACATTATATTCTCTCAATGTTATGTTGTAAATATTCAAACGTTTGTTTAAATCTTTTGTTTATATTTTAAAATCTCAACTTATTCAAAAATAAATATAAACCACTATTAGGAGGAAAGATAATGAGAAAAGCCTATATTGATAATCTAAGATTTTTTTGCATTTTACTCTTGTTTCCATTTCACACTTTTATGATTTATAATAACTGGGGAGAGACATTTTATATTAATGGTCCCCCGCTAACCATTACTTCATGGTTTAATCATTCGGTTTATCCTTGGTGGATGACACTTCTCTTTACTTTAGCAGGGATATCTTCTGCCTATGCTCTTCAGAAAAGATCCACAAAAGATTTTGTAAAAGAACGTACTAGTAAACTTTTATTACCTTTACTAGTAGGATTACTTATCATTATTCCCCCACAAACTTATATTGCAGATCTCTTTCATCACGGGTATTCAGGTAATTATTGGACTCACTATGGGATTTACTTGTCACGTTTTACAGACCTAAGTGGCATTGATGGTGGCTTTACGCCTGCACATCTTTGGTTTATGCTTTATCTTTTTATTATTTCCATGATCATGTTGCCTCTGATGAATAGCTACAATAAGCGAGATAAAAAGATAAATCCTCATAAAATCACCCTTGTTCACTTAATTCCCTTATTCTTAGTTATTTCAGCATGTATTCCCTTTTTAAATATTGAAGGTAAAAGCATAGGCGAATTTCTTGCTTGTTTTGCCATTGGGTATTTTTTACTAAGTGATGAAGTTGTCCATGAACGCTTAGCCAAATATGTTTTTCCGCTGGCCCTTGTGTTTGTCAGTTTTCTAATTCTAAGACTCGTACTCAACCAAACAGATCTAAATAGTGATCTCATAGATGATATTGCTCGTAGTGTAATCGTATGGTTTGGTATCTTAACAATGATAGCCATATTTAAAAAATATTTTAATTTTGAAAATAAGGTAACAAGATATTTATCTTGTGCTACCTTTTCTCTTTATTATTTTCATCAATCCGTATTAGTTGTTTTAGGCTATTTTATATTAAAAAGTGTGTCTAATGTATTCCTACAAATAACTTGTATTATACTTGGCAGTTTTATAATAAGCCTAGCTTGCTATGAAATCTTTAGACGTTTTAAACTTACAGCTTTTTTATTTGGCATTAAATATAAATCAAATGAAAGAACTACACATAATACGTCAATACATTCATCTTAAAAAGAAAGAAGGTAGTAAAATGTTATCTGATAGTAAACAAGCCATTATGGATGCCTCTATGAGGCTCATGGAAACAAAGGATTTTAATTCAATTACAGTACGGGAGATTGCAGCTGAAGCAAGGGTTAATATAGCAGCAATTAACTACCACTTTGGTAATAAAACAAAGCTTTTCAATTTGTTAATGGAAAGCTATTGGAGAGAAATGATGGTATTCTATGAGGAGTTACTGACAACTCAAGAAATTACCATAGATTATGCCATAGCCTTTGGTATCAAAGTCCTTAAATTTGAATTATGTTCAACAGGTATTTTACGTTCAGAACAAGTGATGTATCAACAGTATGGTGTAGATGAGGCTACTCAAAAACGTATTAATATACAATTTCAGGCTCTTAGTCGATTAGTACTTGCACTACATAAAGAAGTAAAAAAAGAAGAGGTCTTTCCAAAAGTATTAATGATTGCTTCAGCCTTAAGCTGTCCTGGTTTTTGGTCAGACCTTACTGAATCCTATGTAACAGATATAGATAGTTTTGCAGAAAGTTATGTGGGTAATTTAATGAACTCCATCTAATAGAAAAAATGGAATTTCTATTATTTTTCAAGTACGCTCTTGACTAAAAACTGATACATACTTAATGGTAGTAGCTTTCTCATAGTCATCATACTTTTCATCTTACCTACCTTATATCTCATTTTCTTTTTATTATCTGTAGCTGCCTTATAAATGATTTTGGCTACCACTTCTGGTTTAGAGCCTGCATTTCCATTC
>JAEZQN010000307.1 GCA_023441145.1 Bacillota bacterium | reverse complement strand
ATACTTTGCAACACATATAGATGATCTGGAAGAACACTTTATGAAAGAATTGGCACAGACAGTTCGTAAGCTTTATAGAAATGTATAAAGGAGACGCGATGGAATATATTTTAAATAATGAAGAAGACAAAGAAAACATATCCAGCTTATTATTTTAATGAATCACCAAGTATATGGTTTAATAAAAAATAATATATAAAGGAAGTGAACGAATGAGGAAAGTTATTTTATATATTGCAATGAGCTTAGATGGTTATATAGCAGATTCAAAGGGGAGTGTAGAATGGCTAGGTGGTCAAGATGTTGCTAATCAGGAGCTGGGCAGTTATCCTGAATTTATTAAAACAGTTGATACAGTAATTATGGGATGGAAGACTTATCACCAAATTGTAACCGAGTTATCTCCTGATGAATGGGTATATAAAGGAATGAAGAGCTATGTGATAACACATCAAAAACTCACAGAAACAGATGAGATAATAGGTACAGAACAAGCATTAGATGAGCTAAGAGAAAAACTAAAGCAGGAAAAAGGAAAAGCTATTTGGATTTGTGGAGGTGCAAGTATTGCTAACCAACTGATGGAGAAAGATTTGATTGATTGTTATCATATCACTATAATCCCTACATTATTAGGTGGCGGCATTCGTCTTTTTGACAAAGAGCATGAGGAACTCAAGTTAAAATTAATGAGTACGCACAGTTATAATGGGATGACTGACCTTGTGTATGAAAGAAGAGAAAAGATTATGGAGGAGTGATCATAATGGACGGAACAAAAAGAAGTAATATTAAGATAGGAGCAACAGTTCTAGTTGTTCAAAAGCAGGATCAGCGTACTGGAAAGCTAACAGAAGGTATTGTGAAAAAGATACTTACTAATTCACCAGAGCATCATCATGGGATTAAAGTCATGCTTGAAAGTAGCATTGTAGGTAGGGTAAAGGAAGTAAAGTAAAAATCTTATTGAAAAGTAGATAGAAGGGTACTGTGAGGTTTACTAGTAACATTGAAGTTCAGGCTAACTTTTACACGTTAAGACTGTTGTAAAGCTATTAAAGAAATCCTAGAGCCACCAAAGGTTCTAGGATTTTTGTCATCATTGCCAAGACCAAGTGTAATTGATTGAAAATTATTTAACTTTAGTATAAAATCTAGTTAGAAGCCAAAGTGCTCATAGTATATACGATTAACTTAGATCATATCTTAGAACTATAAAAAATACAAGGAGGATGGGGATGAATGTTAAGAATAGTATTGACTATACTTTTAACATTATTGTGGACATTTAGATTGGTGCAAGATAATAAACAGTTATGATCCGTTACTAATATAGATAAGATAGAAAAAGAACAAGTACTTGTAAACGAGCAGAATGGTATAGGAGAATACCTAAAATCAATAATCAATCTTCCTATAAAAACGAGTGGTACGTACAAAGAGAACTGAGACGTGGTATCAATAACTTTATGAAGTCTTACAACGAGGGACACCCTCATCAAAGTCACAATTATAAAATACCTTGTAAAATTTACTGCGCTCAAAATATAGTAAAATATTAAGAATGGAATGAGTTAAATGAATAAAATAGTAATGCTAGATATTAACTTCGAGTATGGAAATAAAATACGAACTATAAATCCTGTTATATTAATAGGCAAAAATGATGTTGTTTTAGTTGATTGTGGTTATCCTAATTTCTTATCCTTATTAGAAGATGAAATGAAATTAAAAGGAATAAGCCCAGATTCATTGACAAAAGTACTGATTACACATCATGACGATGACCATATGGGAGCTTTATATGAAATTAAAGAAAAATATCCACATATTAAGGTAGTCTCAAGCGAAATAGAGAGTGAGTATATTTCTGGTAAAAGGAAATCACTTAGACTATTGCAAGCAGAGGAATTACTAAAAACCATGCCAGAAGAACAAAAACAATTTGGAATTGATTTTTGTGAAACTTTAAGAAAAGTTAAACCTGTTAGTGTAGATATAACAGTTAAGGATGGAGATAATTTTGACTGGGCAGGAGGATGTCAGGTTATAGCTACTCCTGGTCATATGCCAGGTCATATTTCATTATTTTTAACAGAGACTAATTCTATTATAACAGGTGATGCTGTAGTTATAGAGAATGGTGAATTGGTAATTGCAAATCCTCAATTTACACTTGACCTAAATACAGCTAAAGGTTCATTAGAAAAGATTATATCGATGAATGCAGATAATTATTATTGCTATCATGGAGGGAAATTAGATAGATCCACAACTAAGTAATATGATTATTCTTATGACAAATTAGACTGGAGTGCGGTGAAAAAATGATACACCTATGATATGATGATATCATCATATGGAGGAGATAAAATGTATAGCAAGTAAATATAAACTATCTCACAATGGAAAAACAGATGAATGTAATATTTAACCAAAATTAAAAGTACTCGATAAAAATAGCGAAGTAAAAACTGAAGAATAAGGAGATAAACCTATGTTAGAATTAAGATTACTCCATGATAATGATATTCCATTGATAGAAATCTGGCTCAATAAGGAACATGTAAAAAGATGGTATGAAATACCAGAACTTGGAATTACGATTAATGACTGGATATCTGAACTTAAAGCATACAAAGGAGAATTTCAATGGATTACATACCTCATTGTTTTGTGGCAAAACCGTCCGATTGGATTATGCTTATATTATAAATGTGTGGATAGTAGCGGCGAAGATTTTGGAACACTACCACTTACAGGCTCATACGGAATAGATTACCTGATAGGAGAAGAATCTTATCTTGGCAAAGGTTTGGGCAAAGGAATCGTCACCTTGCTTGTGGATAAAATTTTTTCATTACAGGATGCGCAGAGAATTACTGCTGATATTGACAAAAATAACAAGGCTTCTGAAAAAACACTATTATCATGTGGCTTTAAGTTATTGGACACCGGAAATAGTCGCTATGTCATTTATAAGAGGGGTTTTGGGTTAAATTGAAGTTTTACTATAAATTTCAATGCCTGATGCCTTTTCACTTTATTAGTTTATTGTAGAAGTGGTAATTAAATTTAAGTATTAGAGGAGGAATGCACTTAAGCATTTTGGAATGGTGTAGACAAGGATAAGAAGAATAGGTCGGTATGGGAAATAAGGTAGAAGCATACAAAAAGCAATTTAAGCAGGAAAAGGTAGAAATGATTGTCCGAATTTTTTGGTGCTAGGAAAAGGGGGTTGCTAAGTTTAGCATGTTGGAGAACTATTACATGGCCATGCCTGGTTTGACAAAGCGTTAATTGTGAATACTGGCAAAGTAATAGATGCCGAATATTCCTTTTGCTGCTGAAATAGCTGGCACCCAAGAAATTATTTGGCTTCCCCTATGGTTATAAATTCAAAAAGGGTAATATGTATCGCATTTTAGCCCGTGAATATATTTCTAAAGAGAGTGACCAATTTAAGGCATATTATATTGAACAGGTAATGGAAGAGAACATTGAAGAACCACTTTGGGATGCAGTTCATAGTTTTGAAGAAGAGTATGAAGACTCTATTACAGATATCACCGTCTTGATTAAGAAAAGAATTGATGCTTGGGCAACACAGGTAGGTTATGGATTCCCAAGTACAACATTTATAATAAGGTTTACAAAAATATTCCTATTTGATATAATTCAATCAAACATATGTTCGATATTAAGGAGTGGTTTTTGTGGAACTAAAAAATATTCCAGTAGAGATAATTTCTAAATGTAATACCGTTGGGGATATTATTCCTTTACGCATGCGTATAGAAAATGAAGAACATCAATTAGTTGTGGCTACGATTACTGATATTTTATATTCGACAGAAAATAACTATGCTGGTGTAAAAACCTTTGACTATGGCTGCAAGGTAATATTTGATGAAACAGAAAGGTTATTAGAACTAAGATATTGTATTGCCTCTCATAAATGGTCTATTCGAAAAGTGGTGTATTAGGTGGGTGATCTAGTGAATAATCGTATTATTTTTCATATAGATGTTAATTCTGCTTTCCTAAGTTGGGAAGCAGCTTATAGAATCAATATTTTGCATGAAACATCAGACCTAAGAGATATTCCTTCAGCTATAGGTGGAGATATAGAAAAACGAAAAGGTATTATATTAGCTAAGTCTACACCTGCTAAAAAGTATAATATT
>JAEZQN010000196.1 GCA_023441145.1 Bacillota bacterium | reverse complement strand
CTGTCTTGGTGTAGAATTATTATTAGTGTAATTGGTTAATTGCATAATTAATTATACCAAAAAATCGCTGTAAGCTCCATGCTTACAGCGATTTTTCTATTAAGGGACTTTTTTTACAGCCCCTTTTCTATGTAACAAGGGAGTGTGATTATTTTCCGGATAAGGAAATAGTCTCGTCAAGAGCAAGAATCAATCGACCCTCAGGGGTAAAATTATCCTCTTTATGCTGGTTAGAATCATTCATATCATGAATTGGAATGTTATGTTTTGCTCCAACTAAGTTGGCCACTTCGGTTGCTTCTGTTGCTGCCATGTTGTACATACCGTCAATTGGAAACATAGCATAGTCTAGTTTACGGGCTGTTAGCTGCTTCATTTCTTCTATCATGGAAGTATCTCCAGCGTGATAGATTGTCACTCCATCTATTGTTACAATATAGCCAACGCCATTGCCGATAACATGGTTTTCATTACCACCAGCAGGTACAGCTTCTATCTGAATATCCCCGTAATCAAATGTTTGATAGACACCATTTTTGATACCCTCTGCTGTAGTAATTTGGATACATTCAGTTTTTCTTGCTACTGTATCAAGAGGTTTATGGTCATCGTGAGCATGAGTTACTAGAACAAAGTCTGCAGGCTCAGAAAAATTACCAGTACCCGAGTTTGGATCAATATAGATAATTTTTCCGGCTTTAGATTTTAACTTTACACTGGCATGACCCATAAAGGTCAGGGTAAATGGCTCTGTATTTTTAATGGTGGAAACTGGTGCAATTGTTGGCTCCTGTGTAGGTGCTTCTGAGGGTATTGTACTGGTAGTTGGTGTAGGTGTTGGTTTCATGGTAGCCTCCTGGGATTCTTTGAGTTTCTGGTTGTCTGATTGACTAGTTTGACAACTAGTTAAGGGAAGTAATAATGTGAAAAGCACACAAAGAATACTAGTAAACTTTGTGATTTGTTTTCTCATAGATATCTTCTCCTTTTTTTTATATGGCCTAAGTATAGTGGATATAGAGGGATGAATAGAAGAAATTTATGCACAGATAATAGTAAAATCTGCACAAAACAATAAAAAGCAAGAAATGTTAATTATGTAGCACACAAGATGATAGTATGTAAAGGTACGAAACTACCTAATCAATATAAGGAGGGAATATTATGAAAAAACCATTACGACTCATTAGCATACTAATCTTGGTTTTATGCTTTATGAGTTGTGGGGACCAAAATACAAATAAGGAGGGAAGTAAAGTCCCAAGCACTGCTCCAACTAAAACCGCAACCATGACTCCAAGTGCAACGCCTACTGCTACTACAGTTGCCACTGATAAGCCAGAAAAGCGAGACCTTACGAAGTACCGTATTTCAGATGAGATTCATTCAGAAGCTCTGAAAAGTAATGTAGTCGGTGAAAAAACAGACCGTCAGATCTATTTGACCAAGCTGCAGAAAATGGAGAGACAGAATTCATAGTAGTTTATGTAGATGGAGCAAGTCAATATGGAGGAAGTTATTATGTGAATTCCGTAGTTACAGGGAATTGGGAAGATTATGTGGTAAATGAAGTGGTTGAGTATGTGGACACTACTTACCGGACAATAGCAAATAAGGATTCTAGAGGAATATGTGGTTTCTCTATGGGTGGGTATGGTGCCTTGCATCTATCCATGGAGCATCCTGATGTGTTTGGGGCAGTATTAGCTATGTCCCCTGGACTAATAGCAGATGGTGAAATTACTATGGCTATGGACTCCTGGAATGCAGATATTAATTTTAGAATTGCATATGGAAGAGCCTTCTCACCAAACACAAAGGATACTAAGACTTATGCTAATATTCCTACCTTTGACGGTTCCAAGGAAGATAATAAGATTGTTGCTCAATGGGAGAATGGGTTTGGTAATATTAGCTCCAAGGTGGAGAGCTATCTTAATAAAAAGACAAAGCTTAGAGCTATAAAAGTGATGTATGGTGAAGTCGATTCCTAAAAATGGATTGCAGGAGGCTGTGAAGAATTTGCTCAAATTCTTAAAGATAAAGGAGAAGAGTGTGAACTAGAGAAATTTACAGGTGGTCACAACATAAAGACGGATGCTGCTTTAAATGACATTGCTCCTTACTTTTCCAAAAACCTAGTTGTACAATAGGATATTATACCTTAAAATATACATATACCCAATATAAATGACTTTTAGTGTTGAGAAACTTAGGAAGGTACGTGTATATGAATTGAGATGCGATTAATTCCATAAGGGTATTAGTCAATTTAATTGATGACAGAGCTAGAGAACCCATAAATCTAGACCAATTGGCTAAGGATGTAGGTATTTCAAAATACTATCTTCATCGGATGTTTAAGTCTATAACCAAACGGTCCTTGATTACCTATGTGCGTGAAAGAAGGCTTAGTCTTAGTGTACAACATCTTCTTATTCAAACTTAAATATTATTGATATTGCTACAGAATACCAGTTTGATTATGAGCAATCCTACATTCGCGCATTTAAGAAGAAATACAAAGTGACTCCAGCTCAATATATAAAGTGCCAAATAGAGCTTCCTATTGAGCAGAAACTAGACCTTAATGCATTTCATAAGGTAGGGGATGGACTTTTGGTGGAACTTCGCATGTGTGTTAAGCCAAAATTCTGTGTACAAGGCCTGGAAAGTGAGATTGTTCATCTCGAGAATCTTAAGTATAAGACTACCAATCAGCAGGCAGAAGAAGTCTGGAAGGATTACCTTCCATTTATGGAGAATGTAATCAACAGGAACATCTACATAGGGCTAGTTCGTTATACAGAACATGTGGAGTACAGTAACTATTATGTATCTGGGACAGAAGTGGAGCTCGGAACTTCTTGCAAAGCTCCTATTGTAAGCTATGAAATAGAACCATATGAATATGCAGTATTCCGATATGTAGGATGTCACTCCCCACATGATATTACTTTTGAAGCTCTTCTTAGTATATATAGATTTATCAATAACTGGAAGTCAACGACAGTGTATCATCAGGTAGCTCCATTTCATTTTGAAAGAGTAGACCTGCAAGTCTGTAGTGATGATTACTGTGAAATGGATATTTATATGCCAATTACTTTACATAATTAGAATACCTTACAAGCTGATTGATTAAATGAGCCTGTAAGGTATTTTGTTGTATATAAATTTACCATCAAACTCTTATACAATAAGACGCATTCTCCTTGTAAATATAATAATATTTGTATATTGACAATAGTGTGTGACGTACAGTACAATACAAGAAAAGGAGGAACTATATGGAAAATGAATTATTATCTAGTTTATCCCTGGAATTAAGAAGAGGTACGTTGATTTTATGTGTACTAAGTCAACTAAAGGAAGCAAAGTATGGATATGCTTTAGTTCAAAGTATTGAAGAGAAAGGCGTTTCCATCGATCCGAATACGTTATACCCTTTACTTCGCCGTTTGGAAAAGCAGGAGTTACTTATCAGCGAGTGGGAGGTTGGGGGGACAAAGCCTAGAAAATATTATCGTCGTACACCTCTTGGGGATAAGATCTATTATGCATTAAAGGAACAGTGGAACATGATGTGTCAAAGTGTAGAAGGATTGTTAGGAGAGGATTAGCGTATGAGTGAAAAAGAGCAAGAGTTAATGAATCGATATATCTACGAGGTAGTTCGTAGAGTTCCTAGGAGCCAGCGTAAAGAGATTACCATGGAGTTAGAGGAGCTAATTGGTGATATGTATGAGGCTGGCAAGGGTACTATGGAAGAAATCCTAATGCAGTTAGGTGACCCAAAAGAACTAGCGAAAAAATACTACAACTTCAAAGGATATCTGATTGGACCAGAGTATTTTGATAACTATTTCTGGGTGCTGAAAATTGTTCTACTAGCAGTAGGTGCTTCTGGATTATTGACCGAAGTTGTAAAGTATAACTACGTAAACTTTCATTTCATTGACTGGAGTATAGAAATCCTGGTAAATACTCTAATGAATATGAGTACGTCATTTGCCATGGTTACCCTTGTGTTTGCTGTATTAGAATACATGCAGATTAAAGTAGACTTAAGGAAGGAAGAAAAATGGTCGTTGGAACAACTACAAGCCGATGCTTATACAGAAGGAACCAATGTCCATAAAGAAGAAATACATATCTGGAATCCGACAAAGCTTTCACCGATACCAAATAAGAAAGCAATGATTAGTAGGGGAGAGACGGTTGTAGGTGTGGTGTTTATTATGATTTTTTCTGTTTTACTAGCATATACACCAGAGTTATTTGGGGCATATGTCTTTGACAACGGAAAGCTTGATTATACGATACCTATTTTTAATCTTGATAAATGGAGCATCCTTTGCCCATTAATTTTAGGCATATTGGGCCTTGCGTTTATTGATGAGATAATTAAACTTGTATCTGGATGTTACTGTAAGCTTGTGCTATTAGGCAATATCATTACCAATGTGCTACAGTTAATTCTCTTTACCTGGATATTTAAATTTATTCCAGTATGGAATGTGAATTTTGCAAAAGAGGTATCAGAGGCTTATGATATTGATGTATTCCATAAAGGCGGTGTGATAAACGGCTGGGGTACACAAACTATGTCTAATGTTGTATTGGCAGTTATTTGGGGTTATACTTTTTTTGAAATAGGATTTACAATATATAAAACAATGCGTTATGGAAGTAGAGAACAAGGAAGGTTATTATAGCAATGAATATACAGATTTTTGGTACAAAAAAATGCTTTGACACGAAGAAGGCAGAACGCTACTTTAAAGAGCGTAACATAAAATATCAAATGATTGATCTAAAGGAGAAGGGTTTAAGTAAAGGTGAATATAACAGTGTAAAGCAAGCAGTGGGCGGCCTTTCGATAATGCTTAATCCAAGCTGCAAGGATAAGGATACGTTAGCTCTTATTCAGTATATTGCTGATGAGGATAAGGACGAAAAGGTGCTAGAGAACCAACAGGTGCTACTTACACCTATTGTACGAAATGGCAAGAAAGCTACAATAGGCTATCAGCCTGAGGTATGGAAAGGTTGGGATTAATATGAGGACGAGAGAGGAAGTGGTGGCCTTTTGTGCCACCTTTCAGAATGTCTATAAAGATACTCCATTTCATGATGATAATTGGATTCTTATGAGACATAAAGACAATAAGAAGACGTTTGCCTGTATCTATGAGCGTCAAGACCATATTTGGATTAATGTAAAGTGTAATCCTGAATGGAGAGATTTTTTTAGAGAAGCATTTCCCTCTGTAATTCCAGCCTATCACATGAATAAAGAGCACTGGAATTCAATTATTCTGGATGGTACAATACCAGATGAGGAGGTAAAACGTATGATTGAGGAGAGTTATGGACTGACAGAAAGGAAAAGAGGTAGATGAACATAGAGTTAAAACAACTTTCTGTGGAAGAGATAGAAACAATTAAGTCCTTCTTTGCAGATGTGTTTATGAAGGAGCCGTGGAACGACGACTGGAGTGACAAAGAACAGCTTCATGCCTAT
>JAEZQN010000184.1 GCA_023441145.1 Bacillota bacterium | reverse complement strand
GAAAGATTGGCTACGATAAATCCGAATATGGCTTTGATGCCAATACCTGTGGTGTAATTGTGGCATTAGATGAACAGTCTGCAGACATCGCTATGGGTGTCGATAAAGCATTAGAAGCTCGTGAAGTTTCCCTTACTGACGAGCAAATCGAGGCGATCGGTGCAGGTGACCAAGGTATGATGTTTGGTTTTGCATCTAATGAGACCGAGGAGTTCATGCCTTATCCTATTTCCTTGGCTCACAAATTAACGAAGAGATTATCTGAGGTTCGTAAGAACGGAACACTTCCTTACCTTCGTCCAGACGGCAAGGCTCAAGTAACCGTAGAATATGATGAAAATGGAAAGCCAATTCACCTAAATGCCGTGGTTCTTTCCACTCAACATGATGCCGCAGTTACTCAAGAACAAATTCATGCAGACATTAAGAAATACGTATTCGATTACGTTCTTCCAGAAGAATTAGTAGATGAGAAGACAAAGTTCTTCATCAACCCAACTGGTCGTTTCGTTATCGGTGGACCTAACGGAGATAGTGGTTTAACTGGCCGTAAGATTATCGTAGATACCTATGGTGGATATGCTCGTCACGGTGGTGGTGCATTCTCTGGTAAGGATTGTACCAAGGTTGACCGTTCTGCTGCTTACGCTGCTCGATATGTAGCAAAGAACCTTGTTGCTGCTGGCTTAGCAGACAAATGTGAAATCCAGCTTTCCTATGCTATCGGTGTTGCTGCTCCTACCTCTATTAATGTAGAGACTTTTGGCACTGGTAAATTAGAAGACTCCAGATTAGTGGAAATCGTTCGTGAACACTTCGACTTACGTCCAGCTGGAATCATTCAGATGTTAAACTTAAGAAGACCAATCTACAAGCAAACTGCTGCTTATGGACACTTTGGTCGTAATGATCTTCACCTTCCATGGGAAGCACTTGATAAAGTGGATGAGCTAAAGAGTTATTTATAGGATTATATGAGATAGACAAAAGAGTTTCGCTTGCGAAACTCACCGCCTCCGGCGGGTCGTGTAAACGACATTATCCATACTGCAGTCTCTTCTTTAACCATACAACCTTTCACGATTTACAAAGCTCCACCAGTAGCAACCCTATCTAGATCTCCTATTCTATCCTTCCTGCAAATTGAGAACCTACAAGTTCTTCCAATACACTCATAATCTCTGAATTCTCTCCTACATAAAGAACAATCATATTCTCTGACTTATAGAAATGAGGATGGGAACTCCAGCCTATACTAGTAATACTATTCTCAGTGTGATATTTAAAACCATCTTCGGATATATATGAGGCATCTTTTTTCATACTTTCAACATTGTCATATACATAGATCGATATGTGTTCTTTTCCATTAAGAGTTAATAATTTTCGCTCTCCATCAAGTATGCTCTTGTCTACCTCCTCCACCTTTACTGTATAACCTTTGTTGTTAAGATTACTGATTAGCTCTTCATAGGCAACATAAGAACTTACTTCAGAACGATTGCATCCTATAACTGTGAATAATAGTATGGTTATACACAATAGAGCACTCATAGTTTTTTTCATTTTGAATACCTCCCTTCCTATAAAACACCTTATGAATGTAGTATGTTGCATTCAAGTATTCGGAAGTTTATATAAACAAAGGGCTGTCGCTTTAGCGATTGGAAATCGTTAAAGCGACAGCCCCGTATATATTATTACCTCATTCATCAATATATTACAAAATCTGTTAAAAAATGGGTTGTTGGTAAGGGGATTTAATGATAAAATAAATAAGAGACTACATTGGAAAAGAATACCTATAAAAGTATCAACAGAATGGTTGGGTGTCCATATTATTTGCCCAAAGCATGGAAGGGAACAGATAAATGAGGGCTGTGTTAAGGAGGATAATCGTATTGAAGAAAAAAGAGAGAACTAGACTGGGAGTATTGATACTTTGTATCACTCTAATTGTGGGGTTATGTCCAAACCTGCCAGGGAGTGTGAGGAAGGTGCAGGCGGCAGAGCTGGAAGAGACACAATTTGCCACCAAAGACCAACTTCTTTCTAACTTTAAGTTGGATGGAAGTGTAGGTTCTAACATTAGCAGACTTAGATTTGGAGCAGGTGGAAGAACATGGCTCATTGCAGGAGCAGAGGACTCTAGTACCCTTGCACTTTTATCGACAAGTAGTTTTGGAATTAGTATGTATGGGCCAACAGATTATTACAGCGAAAGCGATCCTGATATGTTATTTTCTTCGTATACACAGAATGATACTATTTTCTTTTCGACAGGTGAAATGTCTTTCATGAAGGAGACAACGGTATTTACATTGCATGATAACCCGATGAAAACAGATGAAGACAGTCGTTTAATAGGCATATTATATGCACCAAATGCCTTTAACCCCAATAGTGAAGGTGATAGTAAGATATATGTGGGATCAAAAAATAACATTGTAATAGAGTTACATAACTTAACATCCAGCAATGGATTTAGTTCAGGAGAGTTTTGGTTACGTTCTACTTATGGTTCCATTCGATATCAAATGCTTACGGCAATTCCAGACCAGCTTATTAGCTTTAGTGACCAGTTTAATGATAAGGATATTGTTCCTGCTTTTCATCTAGACATGTCTTCTGTGCTCTTTGCTTCCCTTGCACCAGAAGCATCATCAGGTGGTCCTTTGCCACTACAGGATTCCTTGGTAATCCGATATGCCAGTACAGCACTTGGAACAGCTACTATTAGCCCTACTAAGACAAGTATTGCAGTGAAGGGGACAGGAGAGAAGACCTTTTTGGTTGTGCAGAATGCAGATGGTGCATGGGCCAAAGAGATGAGTCATGTAAGCGGAACGTCCTTAGTTTCTGTTAGTGATGTCACCCTAAATAGTAAGACCCTTACCAGTTTTGCAGATTGTAAGGTATGGTTGGAAACAACAGATGCTACAGAGAGAATCACTACAGCAACTATGGCAGTTCAAGGAACGGGATATCATCTATCCGTAACACCAGGCAGTAATATGACTAAGGTAGATGGTTCAGGGGCAATAGTGCAGACAGAACTAACTGGAGCTATGACGGATGTGGTTTACACAGCCGATGCAGGATATTATTTCCCAGATGATTATAGTATAGGTGGTATGAATGGCATTACAGTTACTCGAAATACAGATACCACGATTACCATATCTGGAAGACCGACAGCAGATGTAAAGATAGCCCTGTTATCTGCAACAAAAAAGGCTGAGCAGCCTGCCCCAACAGGATTAAGTAATGGGTTTAATAAGATTTTAGGAACCACAACAGAGATGGAATATGCTTCTTCTGTTGATGCAGTCACTTGGAAGGCTTGTAGCAATGGTTCTACGGAAGTGCCAGCTGGAGTCTGGTATGTAAGATATAAGGAAACCCCTACAAAGAAAGTGGGAATATCTACCGCTATCACAGTAACCATACCGATAGCAAAGTATACAATAACTATAGATAACGATGGTAATGGTACAGCCTCTGCAAATGTAACAGAGTCAGTAGCAGGCAGTAAGGTTTCGCTTACAGCTACCGCCAATACTGGCTATGAATGGAAAGAGTGGCAGGTGATCTCTGGTGGGGTTACCATTACTAATGATAGTTTTGTTATGCCATCAAGTAATGTTGTGATAAAAGCCATTTTCGTACAAAAAACAGAAGAAATGATAGATTATGAGATTATGGAAGGGCAAGATCAAACAGTAGTCCAAGGTAGTAATGATAGTGCTACCATTCGAGTAAATGGAGACTTTAGTAAATTTGTCAGTGTAGACCTTGATGGAACCATGCTTTCTGGTGATGATTACATAGCCCAATCTGGTTCCACAATCATTACACTAAAGCCAGCGTTTATAAAAACACTCTCCTTAGGAAAGCATACTATAACCATTCATTTTAAGGATGGTACCGCCAAGACATCACTGGTTATAAAAAAGCCAGAGAGTAAAACAGAGGATAGTAAGGATGATGTTCCAAAGACGGGAGAGCATACTAAAGTAGGTTGGCTATATGTATTAGCACTTATTTTTAGTGGTGCATTAGTAGCTAGCAGTTTAAATATTAGAAAAATCAAACTTCATAAAAAGTAAATAACCTTAATAGACAACGGGGCTGTCGCACTAACTAATTAGTGCGACAGCCCCTCTTTCTTCTAATGTTCGCGAAGTTCAAAATGAATTAATAGGGAAAGAAGCGCTCTTAATACAATGATTGCTCCTAGGATATATATCTCCTTAATATCCTTAATTAAAACTGTCTTAAGAATCTCTGCACCCATCTTATATTCCAAGGCTAATGCAAAACTTAACGCAAGCTCCTGTTTTACTGGATAATCAGTTCTTTTTACAAATGAGATTGCATACATAGAAAATGTTTTGACTGCGCTAACTAAAATGATAAGTACACCAATAAACTCTAAAAGATGAATAATTGGTGGAATTACTACATGTAAAAGATGTTCCATTGTTTCTAATACTCCTTTAAATCTTAACTATATTGACTTATTTCGACATAATTTTCAGAAATAAGACGCAAAAAATAAAACCAGTTTCAATGTATCTAAAAACTGGTTTTATTTATTTACCATAAGAATCTACTACAATCAACCAACCTTCAGTCTAAACTTCTGGATGGCCTTATCATCTGTTTGTTCCAGCTTCTCAATCATACCACCAAGGGATTGGAACTTAGCTTCAAGATCTTCATATCCTCTTTGAATATACTCTATAGAATCTACGATAGTAATTCCTTCCGCAGCTAATCCAGCTACTACAAGAGCAGCTCCTGCACGAAGATCTGGTGCGCTAACAATGGCTCCAGAAAGATTTTCTCCACCATCAATAATGGCGCTATTGCCCTCTACCTTAATCTTAGCTCCCATACGTGAAAGCTCATCTACATACTTAAATCTATTTTCAAAAATACTCTCTGTTACAATACTAGTGCCATGAGACATAGCTAATAAGGTTGTAATCTGTGGTTGCATATCAGTTGGAAAACCTGGATATGGCAACGTTTTAACATGAGTATGACCAAGTCGTTTGGTTGCTACTACACGAACAGCATCGTCAAATTCCTCTACATAAGCCCCAATCTCCTCAAGTTTAGCTGAGATTGCTTCTAAATGCTTTGGTATTACGTTCTTAATGAGTATGTCCCCTTTTGTAGCAGCGGCTGCTATCATAAAGGTTCCCGCTTCAATCTGATCTGGAATAATGGAGTACTCACATCCATGAAGTTTTCTTACACCATTAATTCGAATTACATCTGTACCAGCACCTTTGATGTCTGCACCCATAGCATTAAGCATATTAGCAACATCTACAACATGAGGCTCCTTAGCGGAGTTCTCGATAATGGTCTTACCATTAGCAAGTACTGCTGCTAACATGATATTAATAGTCGCACCAACAGTAACCATATCTAGATAGATATGATTCCCTTTTAATTGAGATGCACTAGCATCAATCATTCCGTTTTGAATCAATACATTAGCACCAAGGGCTTCAAAGCCTTTGATATGCTGATCAATTGGTCTACTTCCAATGTTACAGCCTCCAGGAAGTGCTACTTGAGCCTTTCTATATTTACCTAATAAAGCTCCTAGTAAATAATAGGACGCTCTAATCTTACGAATAAAATCATAATCAATGCTATATTTGTCAATACTACTACCGTTGATCTTAACCACATGGGAACTAACACGGTCTACCCTTGCACCGATTCCCTCAATTGCTTGTAAAATTACATTAATGTCACGTACGTTAGGTACGTTCTCTATTGTCACTGTCTCATCAGACATAATTGCTGCTGCTAAAATAGCTAAAGCTGCATTCTTTGCTCCACCTATAGTAACCTCGCCTACTAGTGGCTTCCCACCTTTTATAATATACTGCTCCATTGCACACCTCTATAAAATCTCATTTTTTTGAGTAACAAACATTCTATACACATTTTTTTGCATACTTACACATATTAATTACATTACTACATTATAGCATAAAGTTTCTATATTGTAAAAGATTAAAATAAGAAATACTCGGTGCAATTATTTGGAATGAGTGTAGGCTTTACTGTTACTGGCCTTTTCCAACCATGGTAAAGATTGTCTCCATGGTTTTTTCTACTCCCATATCCTCAGCATCTACAATAATATCTGCGTATTCTTCATACAAAGGACAGCGTTCCTTATATAAGTCTCGCAGATTCTGTCCCTTTTTCAACACAACACCCCTTTGCTTTATATTGCCAAGTCGATTCTCCAGTGTTTCATAACTTAGCCTTATGTAAACGATGGTTCCTATACTTTTTAGATGCTCCATAGCCTCTTTTCCATAAATGACACTACCTCCTGTAGCAATCACAGTGCGATCTACCTGTAGGCTTGAATTTATACTGTTTTCTATGGAAATAAAGCTCTCTAAACCATCTTCTTTTATAATATCCTTAAGCAAGCGATGTTCCTGTTCTTGGATTACTAGGTCAGCATCGATAAATTGATAGCCTAATACCTTTGCTAAAATAACACCCACTGTACTCTTTCCAGCTGCTGGCATTCCAATTAATACAATATTGCTTTTTTTATTCTTCGTCGTCATCCTCATCCTCTGGTCCTAGAACGTCATCTATGTCGTCCATTTTTTCTGTATCCTGGCCTCTATACTGCTCAACTTTCTCATGCCAGGTATCCTTCTTTCTATTTTCAAAATAGATGAAGGAATCAATTTTGTCAAAAATATCTTTGAAGGTATCCCTTGGAGCCTCTTCGATATATCTCTTTAGAATCTCCTGCTCTGCATCATTTCTATATTTTCCATAAAAAATATCAAATAAGTTATGACCTCGAACATAAATCTTGATTAGCTCCATATTTTTCTTAATATCCTCTTTGCTATTAATACGAATCCCTGTGAATTTAATCATTCGTTTCACACTTCCTAATCGATATAAATAGTCTCTGTATTTCGCATAAAGAATATTATAAAATTCTTCGGGACTTTTAACCACACCGATTCTAGTCATGATTTCTGGGTCAAGGAAATAGTTTTCAAAAGAGTAATACTTTAGAATTAACACATTTCTTGGCGATACTCTTGGAAGATTGGCTACATCTTCCTTAGCACGCTGACTGTAATAGCTACAAAGCTGTCTTACCAAATGCTTTGGATTTCTACCATCACTATCCCGAATCATCAAAAATTGGTCTTTTAGGTATAATTTGTTTATATATTTTAAATTGGCATAGGTCTTAATATTGGTACAGCTGTTGGTCGGTATGATAGAAATTCGCTGCAACCCTCCGTCCTCATCATAGATTTCAGAGTAATACTTCTGTAACAACAGCGGAAGACGATTGCTATCCTGCTTACCCTCTACAATAAAGACAAAGCTTACATTCATAAGGTCATTTGCCGTATATCCTAAATCATCTAAAATCTCATCGATATCTGTACAAGGATTAATGGTAGTGTAGAAGTCCTCATCTAACATTACCTGCTTAATCTGCTTTGAGGAGAAGTTAAAAATCATATTTGGCGAGTGAGTGGAGAATATCACCTGATTTTTTTTACTTAACCGGTAAAGAATCTCACTGGCCACCTTTTGTAGCTGAGGATGTAAGTAAATCTCTGGATCCTCAATCATAATAATACAAGGAATCGTGCTATCCTCCTCTATGTACGTCTCTAAAAGAGACAGGGCATAGATACTTCGAAGACCTTCACTTAGGTAGTGTATACTTCCTACCTCATTACGATCCTTATTTATAATCTGCGTATCTAAAGAAAATAATTTTTCAACGTCCATATTGTAAACAAAACGAACATCTTGATTTGGTGTCCCATTGGCATGAAAATATTTATTAATCTTATTGGACATATCAGATAGGTTATTACGATACATCTTATATTCCATCAGTTTGCTAAGCTCATACACCGATAGCTCCTCTGGTGTCTTTTTGCTAATTACACCTATACATTGAAAGCAACGATTGCATTTCTTGGCTTTATCAAACATACAAACATCATCTTTTAAGTCTTGAATACTTTCCTTGTCATAGAAACGTAGAATTTCCTGCTGTAAATCGTCCACGTTTCTTCTCTGGTCCATATGAAAAATCTTTGGAAATACTAATGGTATGTTTTGATTGTTCTTCTTCACTCCATCTCGATACTGTATGGAACCATTGCTGTAAATTCGACATTCAAAGGTTAAATTGCCTTCCTGAAAGGAGGGCAATTTAGAGTAAAACTCCTTCTCCCAGAGCTCATATCTTTTATATTTACTGACTATTCCTTTTTTATGAAAGAGTTCCAAATCTTCAGGTGTCAGTTCTACCTTCATGGCAATAACAATAGGCTTCTTCTTATCTAAAAAATCATGCTCTCCCATCTTATAGTTTCCAGCTACCATACGAATAGCATCGATAACAACGGTCTTTCCTGTACTATTCTTACCTACCAAAATTAATACGTTGTCAACATCTGGAATCTCTAGACTTCGAATTGACTTAAAGTTCTCAATTCTAATGGTACATATTTTCATAGGCCACCCCTTGCTGGCATCGGTGATTACCGTTTCTGCCGTTTATTTTTATTCTTTTGCGAAGCGCGAATATGTCCTTTAGATTTTTTCTCCGGTTTCTTAACAGAATAGCCGAAGGTTCCTAACTGTTTTCCTAAATTATAATACTCTCCGTGGGAATATACAATGGGATCCGCTTGTGATAAGTGGAACTTCCCTTTCTCATCCATATACTCCTCATCTACATGAACTTGAACTACCTTTGCTACAAACATATGGTGGGATCCTAATGGCACTATGTTTTCTACCACACATTCTATGTTAACAGGACTTTCTTTAATCATAGGTGCCTGTTTTAAGCTACCCATTACAGATGTAAGTTCTACTTCCTTAAACTTATCTATGTCCCGTCCGGACTTCACTCCGCAATAATCAGTGGCATAGGCTAACTTCTCAGTAGTGAGATTAATCACAAATTCCCCACTATTTTTAATCATGTCATAGGAGTAACGCTCCGGTCTTACAGAAATGTACACCATGGTTGGATTTGTACAGATTGTCCCTGTCCATGCCACCGTAATAATATTGGGAGACTTACCTTCCTGCCCACAGCTAACCATTACTACCGGCAATGGATACACCATATTCCCAGGTTTCCATATTTGTTTTCCCATTAATTTTTCTCCTAATACTAAATAATAAATTTTACTATAACTATTTTATCATAATCTTCCGAAATAAAATACAGACTCAATAGATATTTTCGAAAGCATATCAATAATAAAAAATCCAAGGAGGGGTTTTTATGGCTCGATATATTAAAATTGAAAATGTTTCTCCTGAAGATAAGAGCAAAATAAAACAGGACCTAAAGTTTCGGACTAGCAAATTTGTATGGAAAGTAGCTTTTAATGTTGAATTAAACCCTGAATCAGTTTCCAATACAACAGTCTCTGTTATGAATATGAACAAGATTCCGATTAAAACCAATATTAGTTATAATTTAAGCTCAAAATGTATTTAAATTGAACCTTTAGAACCTTATGCAGACAATGAATCTTATATACTCATTGTATCCAAAAAGGTTCAATCTAAGACAGGGAAATACTTAAAGCATCCTATGCAAGTACAATTTAAGATTTAATAACCCAAATGCCATAATGTATAAAATAAGAACCCAAGCTAGCTAATTAATAAGGGCTAGCTTGGGTTCTTATTTTTTATTGTTGAAGTGTAGATACTATTGCTGGTATCAACTGCTTCTTACGGGAAACCACTCCAGGAAGTAGGATCTTATCTCCTTCTCCACTTAACTGGAAGGCTTCTTTTATAATTTCAAAGGATCCGTCACCTTTGTATAATAACTCTGTGGATTCTTCAATGATGTTCGTTAACATAAAGAAAAACATTGGAATCTTATTATCACGATATACCTGTTCAATATATGGCTCTAGCTTCTTTCTAATTAATGTTAACTCTTCATTGGTCATAGCAGTAATCTGACCTACTCCAAATACCACTTCTCCAGCTGTAAACTGCTTGAAATCCTGATAGAAGATTTCTTCCGGAGATTTGCTTAACACATTACTTCCTGCAGTAAACATCTCAATTGCATATGGTTCAATATCAATTCCTGCAATCTTAGCTAATTCCTCTGCTGCTTCCTTGTCCACTGGGGTACAAGTTGGAGAACGGAATACTAAGGTGTCAGAAAGAATGGCTGAACAAAGAATTCCTGCAATCGGAGGATCAATCTGAACATTGTTTTCTTTATACATCTGATAAACAATGGTAGAAGTACAACCTACTGGTTGATTTCTAAAATAAACTGGGTTAACAGTTTCTAGAGATCCGATACGATGATGATCAATTACCTCTAGAATCTCTGCATCCTCTAAGCCATCAACCGCTTGAGAGCGTTCATTATGATCTACAAGAATCACCTTGCGACGCTTCACGTCTAATAAGTTACGACGAGAAATCATGGCATGGAAGTTGCCATCCTTATCTAAAATAGGGAAGTCACGATAACGCTTCTTCGCCATAATATCTTTAATATCATCAAAATAATCATCTCTTGTAAAGGTAACTAACCCGCTACTTTTCATAAAATGAGAAATTGGCATACTCTGATTAATTAATCTAGCTACTGTATACGTATCATATGGTGTACGAATGATGGTACAGCCCTTCATCTCAGCCAGTTTAGTTATGGTCTTACTTACTAAAGCTCCCTCGCAGACAATAATACATTGAGCCTGCATCTCAATAGCGCATAGCTGAGACTCATAACGGTTTCCAAGAATAACAAGGTCATTCTTCTCGATGTAGTCCTCCATTAAATCAGGATTAGCAGCGGAAATGAGCACCTTACCAGAGCTAATTGTCTCATCAATATTCCCTACTACCATATCACCATCTAGTGTTTCTACAATATTACGATATGGTGTATTAGCAGCCCCAATGATTTCATTATTAAAAACGTCCATATACGCCTTTGTTATGTCTCCCAGCGTAATTAGTCCTTTTAATTTCTTATTTTGTACAATAGGAAGGGTAACTACATTTTGCTCACCCATTTGCTCCCATGCTTTTTTAAGAGAAATAGTAGGATTTACCCCATTATAAAAATGAACATCAATGTCCTTTACCCTAAGCTTTACCTCTCCAAGATATTCTGGTGGGGTCACTTTAAAATAGTCTAAGATAAATTTGGTTTCTGGACTAATGTGTCCTGCACGTTTGGGCTTAAAGCCACCTTGATTTAGTTTATTTTTCAATTCTGCATAACCAATAGCCGAACAGATGGAATCTGTATCCGGATTCTTATGGCCTATTACATATACAGAACGTGTTGGTTGATTCAACAAGTACTAGTCCTCCAGTCATTTTCCTTCATGGTACTACAAGTTACCATATACATTTTTTATAATTTTATTCATCGCCAAAATCAGAGGCATAAATAATGTTGATATTGCTATCATCCAAATTCTTTGCACTTTTTTCGCAGGCAACCTCCTGCAAACCTCTTCTCTCCAAGTTCTCAATGGTCTCATTCAGCTTTTTTAGTAGTTTTGTTGGACGATCCTCGGCTAATTCTTTTCCTTCTAACTCATCACAAATCAGTTGTAACATAATATCAGCATCTTCTTCTAGCTCAAACTCTCTCTCTCTAAAGAAGTCGGCTGCATAGTCATATAATTCTGTCTTACCAAATGCCTGAATAGTAATGATATCCTTTATATAACTACTTAACATTGGATAGGTACGGAATAACGTCTGTAAGTTACCTTCCGTATCCTCCAAAACAACTACTATGTTGCCTCTAAGATCCCTTAGCATTTTTATAAGTTGGAGTTGATTCTCTGGTTGTAATCCACCAGCCTCTTCCACAATAAGATACCCCTTTTGAAGTCTCTCATAATGCTCCTCTAGGTTTATTTCATTGAGTCTTTCACTACTAATCTTTGCTACCTTCTTATAAGGAAATACTTGTAGCTCGACTAAAAGCTTGATTAGACATTTTGCCAGGGTTGTTTTTCCACACTTTGCGGTTCCTGCTATGGCAAAAGAATATGGATTTTGCTGTTTTAGCATATCATTTACTAAGTTTACAACTTGAAGGCGGATACTGGCAATACTGTAAAACCTTCCAAATAATTCATTATAGGAATCAAGAGAAATTTGCTCTTCTACTGTGTCCTTCTTTGTCTCATTTGATGAGCTTACTTCCTGCTCCATTGCCTGCTTTTCTTCTTCAAAATAGTTTTCTAACATCTGTGATATATCTGATATATCTTTCGTATGGAATTGATGCTCCTGTACATTATCCTGTACCGGTTCTTCTAGCATCTGAGTAGGTTCTACCGTTTCTGTTACTTCTTCTATAGTCGCTGTTTCATCTATTGCTGCAATCTCGTCTGCTTCTACTGTCTCTTCTGTCGCTATGGCCTCTTCTATTACCTCTTCCATTTGCACTGTCTCTTCTTCTTTAATCTGCTCTTTTAAAGGCTCAACATCCTCTTGCTCAAGAAAGTCAAATTTACTTTCACTATCTATAAAAACTACATTCTCGGAAATATCACTTTCACTTCCCAGATAATGTTCCTTAAGCATTTTGGCTTTCTCTACTACGACACCTTCTCCAAACCAAAGAATTAGATCACTGCATTCTGCAATACACTGCTCTACCATGCCTGCTTTATGATAAACCTTAGCCAACTCATAGGCCCATTTTTCGTTATAATCATACTTCTTTAGTTCCTTCAAGGATGCAATAAGGACAGGATAATCCTTTTTCTCCATCTTATCGATCCGGTAACGCAGAATATATTGATCAGCATCCCGAGGAGCTGCCTCTACAAATTCATTGTAATAATACTCTGCATCTTCACTATTCTTACGCTTAATTGCCAGCTTAATCAGCTGATAGATAATACGACGACTGCCTGACTTGTCCCGCAAACGAAGAAGAATTCTCTCAGCTTCATCGTAATGCTCCGTCTGCATATAGACCTCAGCAAATATGCTAAGGTCAGGTAATACCTTTATTTTGTTGATATCCATAGTCTCCATAATCTGCAGAGCATTCTGATACATTCTCTTTTCTACAAGCTTACGTATCTCTGAGCTTTTTACGATGTAGTCGTACTTTTCCATGTTCCTTCCTCCACTAACTTTCTACTGGTAATTTTCTAGGCGTCAATTACGTTCAGATAATATTGCTCCAGGCTGTCATGCTTGTCCAGTAACTCACAGGTTGGTCCATCCACTATAATTTTCCCTTGTTCCATAATTACGATATGGTTACATAGATCCTGTACTTCATCTAAGTAGTGACCTGTATAAATAATACTAGTCCCTTCCTTATAGATATTCTTTATGGCCCCTAAAATAGCCTTTCTGGATACAACATCCAGACCTACCGTTGGTTCATCCATAACAACCAATTTAGGCTCATGTAGCATTGCTGCTCCAATATTTAAGCGACGTTTCATACCACCAGAATAAGTGTTAACCTGCTGCCTAAGCTGCTCCTTTGTAAGTCCTATCATAGTAGCTACACGTTCAATTGCCTGCTTTAGTTCCTGTCCTTTTATATCATAAGAACGTCCCCAAAATCGTAAATTATCTATCCCAGATAGATTTTCGTACAATGCAATATCCTGTGGCACGTATCCTAATACCTTACGAAGAACTGCAGGAGACTTTAAGATGCTTTTCCCCTTCCAGGTAATATCACCACTATCTGGCTTTATAAGAGTAGCAATCATAGAGAGGGTGGTAGACTTACCAACACCATTGGCACCTAAAAGGCCCAATACCTCACCTTCCTGCATGGTAAAGGAGATATCATCTACTGCTACCTTTTTCTTATAGCTTTTCCTAACGTGACTTACCTCTAACACAGCAATCCTCCAATCAGCCCAATGGTTTTACTATCTCTTTTCATAGTAATAGATGGTATCCATAATTTCCTTTGGGACTTCCTTTCCTTTTTTCGTAATAGCAAGGGCTTTTGCCTCTAGAATTCTTAACTTGTTATGAATATCCCTCTCATAACGAAATAGGGATTCGCTAAATACCGGCCGGTTAATCAGGGTTTTTCGAATATCTTTACCATATGGGCAATACATAGACAAGATGTCTCTAGCTGGTTTATGAAGTCTTAAAGCACCAGTGTACTCATACTTCATCCAAAGCTCGTAATCCATGACGAAACACTCTCTAGTATTGTTTCGCGCCTTCATAATCTGTTGTTTTATCTTTTCTTTCTTTTCTTCATTTAAATCTTTGATTTTTCGATAAAATTGAATATAATCACAGTACTCCGATGTTAGACATTTGTTTTTAATGTCATTCCATGCTAACCCTTGTATGGTTCTGCATACTTCCCATCGATATCTTCCTGCTACCTTAATCATTGTATCATATAGACTTGCCTCATGAAAGATTGAAATACAGAATCGGCCTGCACTTTCTCTTTTCTTCCCTTCAATTTCCTGCCACATGCTTCCATTTACACCGCAGGTTGGGAATATAATTACATCTGGCAAGTTCTCTTTCATAACCATTTCCTTAGATACTTCAAGTTTAGGATTGTTATATAATACCTCTCGATAAAACAAAGAAAAATCCAATTTTGTAATATCTCTAATAGCTTCATCCACAGCGGTGTAGGTCACAAAATGTTTCGCCATATTTAGTGGAAGCATATCTGTATGTAGTACTGGCACATAGGTAGAAATCTTACCGTTTACTAACCTCATATTTAGAGCAAACATATTGTTTATTTCATAGTTCAATTTTCTATTTTTATCCTGATTATATTGAACTTCTTCTGCTGCAGTTATCTTAGCCTCAGCCTTAAGGTGTCTTACATAGCCTGCAAAATCCATATCTAAATCATTCTTAGAAGGCTCTTTCTTTCCCTCATAGATAAGTCTTAACCACTCAAACATAGTATAACAACTACAGTAATGAGTAGTAGAATAATTAATTCTAAATTGATAAAGCTCTACTATCTGTTCTGTGGTTAATAACCTCTCATCCACAAATCCAAAATTCAGAAATAGCTCAACGGCCTTAGGGTACTGTTCCGTGGAATAAGCTACTTTAAATACCTTTTCATAAATCGCATAGAAGTCCCTACTTATTTCTCTACGTAGGGCTCTTGTTGCATCAGAAATCTCTAGTCTATCCTGCAAGGAATAGAATTTATCGACTCTCTCTTTAAAATGCTTACCTAGCTCTTCCTCTACCTGACCATATTGCAGAATTTGATCTATACTTCCTTTTAGCTCTCTTATAATGCTTTCTTTGTCAACAGCATGCTCTACTTTCGTAAGGCCACTAATCTCTTTCTCAGATACCATAGCATAATAGATTTTTTCCATCATGGTGCGATTGGCAGAGCTTGCTTTCCCCATACATTCCTCCTGTATGGTTTCTATTCGATTAACCAAATCTACTGTCCTATCTACTAGATTCGTCATATCAGAGTAATTAGCGTGGGAAGGTGCAAGTAGCATCACCTCTTGACAGATTACCTTAAAGAGGCAATCATTTCCCTCATTAAATAGACTTATATTTAAATCTTTGAAATAAGATACCAACTGACTCATTTGATCAATGATAATCGTAATGATTTTAACTTTTTCTTCTATCTCTCTTATGGAAAGGTTAGGTAAATAGGAATAGTAATCCGCCATAACCTTAGTTGGGACTTGGGAAATCTCTTTGATTCCATCCATCCATTCTTCTTTCACAGGTAAAGCCTTATCATACTCATTCAGGTTTTGAAGGCATTTTACTTGCTGAATGTCTCCACCATACTCCAAAACAATATTTCCATATTTTTTTTGAATTTCCTTTGCCTCTTCATAGATATCATTTGAAGAGCTCTTTAAATTATAGTAATCATCATACAAGTTTGCAATTACTCGATTCAAAGACTTGATCATATAGCCCTTATAGTCTCTATTTAAACTAGCTATTTCTCCCAAATCTGACATCCCTGAACTCTTAAATATGTACAAGCTACATGCCTCATTTGCCTCACAGGTAAAGGAATATTTCCCATTGTATAAATCTTGTATACCAAGGAAATGACCAGCTCCTAACACCAATCTACTTCCTTCATTGTACATGGTTACTTTCCCTTTTAATAATAAGGCTACACTTTGTAACGGTTGTCCCTGCTGGTAAATAATCTGATTTTCTTGAACCTGATTGACCATTCCTACTTTTAACGTATTTTCCATATAATCGCTCCTTGTCCAAATTTCAACAGCACTCTATAGGTTTATTATACACTTGTTGTCGTTTGGGGTAAACTGGTTCCTATGAAAAAAAATATCCAGCCTCCTAGTACTTCCACCTTCTATTCAAAGAATAGTCGATTTGCATAACTCTAGGTTCTGGATACTTAGTTGTGTTAGCAACTATTGTAATATTTATTTTAAATCCGTGCATCTTGCTTTGAATGAATCCCATAAGCGTTACCTTTACAGTTAACTCGGTTCAGGCAGCCTCACGGCACACAAGAGCTTCTGCTTAGTGCTGCTTCATTCCTGACC
Organism: Bacillota bacterium; assembly: GCA_023441145.1. Classification (GTDB taxonomy): domain Bacteria; phylum Bacillota; class Clostridia; order Lachnospirales; family Lachnospiraceae; genus KM106-2. The sequence continues at coordinate 135 of JAEZQN010000184.1, read as the reverse complement.
TGACACGGTTCACAGATTCCTGTTGCGTAAGACCCAAACGTCAACATCACTTATAAAGGGCAGCCCTACAAAATTGACCCTAGGCAAGATATCACCCCTGCTATAGCGGATTGCAGGTACAGGGCACCGCTATCT
>JAEZQN010000183.1 GCA_023441145.1 Bacillota bacterium | reverse complement strand
GTAAATAACTGCGAATTATAATAGTTTAAAATAAAACTGCTTCTCTGAGTAATCAGGGAAGCAGTTTTTTACGGTAATATTCAGTGTTTTCATGCAGGTACTTAATAATCCAACACCAGAAGCAGAGGGTATGTATAAAGGATTTAATAGAAAAGAGTCTTTGACCACACAATGTGTGACCAAAGACTCTTTCCTTTAATAATACAAACACCCAGTACCAGTCAAATAAACAATCGCTAGGTACTAACAATTATATTTGTTCATGTATTACTATTTTTTAGTTCGATTTGTAGATTCCCGTATTATAAGCGAACTCCGTATAATAATTTCCTCTGGTGAACTTCCAGGATTATTTATTTTTGAGATTAATAGTTCAGCTGCTTTTCTGCCAATTATTTGTGGATGGATAACAAATGTTGTGACTGGCACGTGAATGAGATTAGGCCAGTTCATTGCAGTAGTCCACCCCCAATCCTCTGGACCGCAGACACCAATTTTATCTGGAATGGGAAGATTGAGTTTCATAATGGCACTACAAAGTAGAACTGTAGACACACTGTTTGCACCAATGACTGCAGGTATATCATGTTGTTCCGTGGTAGAAAGGAAACTACGTAAAGCATCAATTGTTGAACTCTCTTCTGAACTATCAATTTCATAGACATTATCTTGATAAGTGCTTCCAAATATACTATGCATGGCAGATAGAAAAGATTTAGTTCTACGTATACGAGAGGAGTTGTTACTGATTTTTTCTGAGAAAATAGCAATCTTAGTATACCCATTTTCTTTTAAATGTGTAATAAGATCAAACATAATATCATCACTTTCGGTTGTTACTATATTAAAGTTATAATCCTTTACATATCTATCGCAAAGTACAATAGGGAGTCCCTTTGCTGCTTGCTCTATCAAATAGTTGTTTTCATACGATACAGTATTAACCAGTATACCAGATACACCCTTGCTTATTAAAGATGATATGGCATGTTGCTCTTTTGAAATATCATTGTTACATGTTGTAATTAGAGGAATATATCCTCTTTTATCTAAGTAATCACTTATTCCTATGATGAGAGAAGATGAGAATGGAGATGAAATATCTGATAAAACTACACCTATCATATTGGAAGTATTCTTCTTAAGATTTCTTGCAAGTTCATTTGGAGTATAGTTTGCCATTTCAATAACAGATTTAATGCGATTTGCGGTTTCAGCTGTCATGAGGTTAGTATGACCATTAATATAACGCGATACAGTTGCTTTAGAAACACCAGCAACAGTCGCTATATCGTTGATAGTGTAGTTTTTTGTTTTTTTCATAATAATCTCCATTCCGTCACTAAGATTTGCGACATAAATAGTAATATAAGTTTTGATCCAAAACATGCAGGATAAAAGAAGTTTTTTGACTTCCATAATTCCATTTTACAATTCAAAGACTGTTTGTTTGAAAACTAACGTATTGATTTCAGTGTGATGTCCACTTTAACTAGGTCGATTTCCTCCAAATATCTTATATGTATATATGGATTATATCATATTTATAGTAAATGATACAGACACTAATATTTTTTTAAAGGAACGGATATAGCTTTAAAGAAAGCCTATAGAGGTTGCTTTATTAATTATTAATGAAACCGATTACAAAAAAATAAAAAAAATTAGTAATTATGCTTTACATTTTTAAAAAATAATGATAAAATAATACACATAAACAGAGAAATAGGGTTGTTTATATATTTTTTTGTAGTATGAAATCGATTTCATGGTTATTATATTTGAGAATTGTAGTTAAAACTTTTATAATAAAAAGTAGCCATTATAGGTGATGCTATTAGCAGTATATCATTACGGTCTATTGGATTCAAGTTTCTTTGATGAAAACAGTTTCTTTTTATTATATATAGTAAGGAGGAGAAAAATGAATTATGACTATGAGGAATTAAAATCTAAATTAAGTTCAGATGTCCTGTGTGATGTCTTGGATGGACTGGGATATCGTAATCAATCTCTTGGAAACCAGTTACATACGATTTTAGATGAAACAGTTATTATGGGGCCAGCTTTTACTAGTATAGCTAATGAAGTATATGCTATGCCGGAAAACCCACTTATTGCACAATGTAAGGTTGTTGATCAGGTAAAAGAAGGAGATATCTATGTTCTTGCCACAAGAGGTCAATACAATTGTGCGGTGTTTGGTGAACTTTTTGCAACAGCAGTTGCTGCAAAAAAATGTGGAGGAGTACTTTTGGATGGGTTTGCCAGAGATATTAAACAATTAAAGGCGATGAAGGCGCCTTTGATTTACAGAGGGATTAATCCAAAGACGTCAAAAGGAAGGGCAGAAATAAATGAGTGTCAATTGCCTGTAATGATAGATGGCGTTACTATTTGCCCTGGAGATATTATATTTGGTGATATAGACGGTGTAGTAGTAATTCCTCAGGATATAGCGGATAAAGTGTTTGAAGAGGCTCTTGAGACAGTTAGAAAAGAAGGACTTGTAAGAGAAGGTCTAAAAGCTGGAGATTCACTGGAAAAAGTATATACTGAAATCGGAGCGATATAAGGAGGATAGACATGTTTGGTTGCGAAGTAACGAGAAAGACGGTTGCACATGTCGACTTGAATACAGGAGATGTTATGCCTATGGTTGGACTGGGTGTCGCACTTTCTGGGGACGAGACAACATCATCTGTTAGGGATGCAATAGAACACGGATATAGATTAATTGATACAGCAAAGGCGTATGGGAATGAAAAGGAAGTCGGAGAAGGAATTCGTCAGAGTGGAATAGCACGTGAGGACATTTTTATTACGACAAAACTTTCCGTACCAGATATGGAGGCTGGATTAGTTCGTGAAGCCTTTGAATTGAGCTTGGAACGGCTTGGGGTGGATTATATAGATTTGTATCTGTTGCATTGGCCTGTAGTAAAACAAATAGAAAAGTCTTGGAAAGTCTTGGAAGAGCTTTATAAAAAAGGCTTAATTCGTAATATTGGTGTAAGTAATTTTCAAATACATCATTTAAAAGCGATGGAAGAATACATAAATGTTGTGCCTGCTGTGAATCAGATTGAATGTCATCCATTATTGGTACAAGAGGAATTACGTAGTTACTGTACGAAAAAGGGTATTATAAATGAAGCTTGGAGTCCACTTGGAAGAGCACTAATCTTTGATGAACCTATTTTAAAACAACTAGCAGTAAAGTATGAAAAAACAGTAGCCCAGATTGTTTTAAGATGGCACATACAGAATGGAACAGTAGTAGTTCCTAAGTCTACGAGTGTGGAACGCATTGTAGAAAATAATCAAATTTATGATTTTGAATTGTCTAAAGAAGACATGGAACGTATAACCTCCATGAACAAGAATCATCGGTTTGGCTCTGATCCAGATAACTTTCATTTTGATGTTTAGAATAGTTTGTAGATTATCCAATAATTTGATTTGTAAAAGGAAGAGATAATTATGAAAAATAGGGTTGCTATTGTAACAGGTGCTGATCGAGGAATTGGAAGAGGTATTGTGAATCGACTAGCAGAAGAGGGATATGACATCTATATGACATACAGTCAATACGATGAAAAAGCGGAAGCTGTAAAAGTGGAAGTTGAGAAAAAAGGTGTGAAATGTGTAATAGAAAAAGCAGATTTTCGTGATGTTGAGGTTACACAAATGGTAGTCAAAAATGCAGTGAAGGAATACGGAAATCTTGATTTATTAGTAAATAATGCGGCTATTATGCCTCCAAGAAGATATCAATATGAATATGAAGTATCAGAAATGGATGCTGTGATGGCAGTGAATTATCGTGCGTATAT
>JAEZQN010000168.1 GCA_023441145.1 Bacillota bacterium | reverse complement strand
TCCTTAGTCTCTCCAATATAGTCTCTGGCTGTACTATAAAGCACTTCTGCACCTAAGGAGTTGGTCTGGAAGAAGGAGAACGTACTAATTTTGAATTTTAATCCTAATAATTCTTCGTAAATATAGTCCTGACCATATAGAAGATGCATATCATCCGCCTTTACTACATCAGCTAAACCATCGTTGATGCAGTTACTAATACCAACGATAGTACCTTCTAAATCAAGAGAAAGTAATGCATCCTTTAAGGAGGTAAGGTCTGGTTTTTCCTGAGAAGTAGTCACTAAGCTAATGATGATTTCTCCCGTCTTTGTAGCCCGACGTACTAAAAGGTGACGAAGATAGCCTGTATGCTTCATTTTATGATAAAAAGGAAGTCCTAAATCCTTAAAATAATCTAAGACACAACATAAAATCTTATTATAATCCTGATGTACGATTTGACACGTATCTGCTGTGACAATATCATGAAAACTGCCTTTTTTGTGTAGTCCTAACGCAAGGGGACCATCCTTTACCTCATCACCGAAGGAAAATTCCATCTTGTTACGATAATATAGTGCATTTGGGCTTCCTTTAATGCCTTCAAACACATAGTCTTTACAGACTTCATCGATGATACCTTGTACCCAGTTTTCTTTTAGTTTCAACTGGTCTTCATAGGAAAGGCTTTGTAGGGAACAACCTCCACAAACTCCATATTTTTCACATGGTGCTGTTACTGTCTCTAGGGAAGATTTTTCTAACACCTCTAAAAGACGTCCTTCAAAACGACCTTTTCTTGCTTTTATGATCTGACAACGAATGTTCTGTCCTGGTAGGGTGTTTTTTATAGTCACCTTACCCTCTTCTATCTCCATAATTCCCTTATTAGGAAATTCCACCCTTACAATTTTACCCTCTATAATTTGCCCTTTTTTCATTGAACTGAATTCCTTCCTCTAACACTCTTTTAAAACTTCATTTCCGGAAAAAGATATGGTATTGTAACCTTCCTTAAGAAAAATATTACACAAGGTCCTACTCCAACTGCAATCAGTAAGGTACCAACGCCAACAACACTACCCATAATAAAACCACCTAAAATAAGGAGAAGGTCAATGGCAATCCTCACATATTGTAAATGAAGCTTCCCTGAAAAACGATCCACTATGATAAAACCCATAGCATCATAAGGAGATACCCCAAGCTTTGCACAACTATATAAAGAAATTCCAAAGCTGGTAATAATAATACCCAATACAAGGAGTAAATAACGTATATACATTGGTAAAGCGGCTGCCTCTACTGGAGCTAGAGTAAGTAAAAAATCAGACACATAACCAACTAAGATTGTGCTCATTATTGTTCCGATACCAAAATATTTCTTATCTACTATAATAAATACCAACACTAAAACTACATTTGCTAACACCTGTATGCTTCCAAAGGATAGACCTGTTTTATTAACGACACCTAGATTAAAGCAGCTATAAGGATCTGTTCCAAGATTGCAGTAGCGAAAAATGGCAACTGAAGTACTAATCAATAAAATACCTATCAAGGATGCAATCATCCTTTTCATTAGTTTGCTTCTCATACATTATTCCTCGATATAAACTTTCTAATATCTAGTTTACCATAAAAAATACACTTCCAATCTAACAAAATAATCCATATATCTCTTTATTATGTCATCTTTGAACATTTTTTATTGAAACAAGGTATTTCCGTAATCATAAACGAAGCAATCATAATTAAAGCACCAGTAACTACTCTTACACTTAATGGATCATGTAGTACGATGACTGCTACAATGCAACCTACCACGCACTCAAAGGAAAGTATGACAGCTGCGGTTGTTGTTTTGGTATATTTTTGTCCATAGACACTAAGGAGATATGGACATATAGTTGCAAAAATTGCTAGATAACTTATGCTTATTACATTGGTCATTGTAATCGCTTTAGGAAAAGTCTCCATCAATGGAGCAATTAGTATGGAGCAAACAGCTCCTATGGATATCTGTACAATATTAATATTAATAGTATCCTGATTCTTTACAAATCTTGCAGTCACCACCACATGAATTGCATAACATGCTGAAGAAATACATACAATCAAATCACCAATATTTATGCCAGAGATATCATCTAGGAGAACAACCGTCACGCCAATTAAGCAGACAAAAGCAGCCACAATACTACTTTTCGCTGGTGATTTACGGTTCACTAACAGATAGGCAAAAGGCACCAAAATCACATACGCTCCAATAATAAAAGACGACTTACTTGCCGTAGTATAATTAAGTCCTATGGTAAAAAATAAAAACTCAAAATATAACAAGACACCCATAAGGCTGCCATATTTCCAAGTTGTTTTTTTTATCTTACGAAGTCTCTTTCTAAAAATAAGTAAGAGTAAAGCTGCTGCTAATACAAAGCGAAATGCCAATAAATAATATGTACCCATGCTCTCTAGCGATAACTTCATAATAACACCGGCAGAGCCCCAAAGTGCCGTTGAGAAAAATAAAGCAGTAATAGCCCTCGTGTGGTTTCTTTTCATTTCTATCATCCTTTATGTACGAAAATGTAAAACAGTTCTATTATAGACTTTTTTGTTTCACCTTGCAAATTATTTTCATCTTCAGTATAATGGGGTAGAATTTTAACGAAAAGACAAAGTGACTGTAACAAGAGTTATTTTTACTAACAGAAAGAAGGTTTCTTATGAGAATTGAAGTTGATACCCACACCCATACCATAGCCAGTGGACACGGATATAATACCATTATGGAGATGGTTTCCTCCGCTAAGGAGAAAGGCTTAAAGCTACTCTGTATTACGGAACATGGAATGGCTATGCCAGGAGCTTGCCACCATTTTTATTTTGAAAACCTAAGAATGGTTCCTCGAAATATTGATGGACTAGACCTTATGATGGGTGCGGAGGCAAATATTATAGATTATAATGGAACCCTTGATATGGAGAATAATCTACTAAAACAGATGGATATTGTCATTGCTAGCCTCCATTGTCCTTGTATCAAACCAAGCAAAGAGAAGGAAGTTACCAATGCTCTAATTGGAGCCATGAAAAACCCATATGTAAATATCATTGGTCATCCAGACGATGGCAGATTTCCAGTAGATTATGAAGTTTTAGTAAAAGCAGCCAAGGAATACAAGGTTCTTCTTGAATTAAATAATAACTCCTTAAATCCCTCTGGTTTTCGTCCAAATACAAGACCAAATGACATTACTATGCTAACACTTTGTAAAAAATATAATGTGCCAATCACACTTGGTAGCGACGCCCATGTATTTTCCGACATATGCAATTATAAATATGCCTTCGAAGTTCTTAAGGAAGTCGATTTCCCAGAAGAGCTCATTGCCAACACAAGTAAAGAAAAATTTCTATCCTTACTCCGTCAAAAATCGGAGTAATAAAAAATCCTTCTTTACTTTAAGACTTTATCGTGTTAAAATTACATCGTATTAGTTTATCTGTACATTCTACTATTTTGCAATCGAACTCGATAGATAAGGAGGGCAAGTAATGAATAAAAAGATAAAAACACCAGCTGTTGATTTTCTGTTTGATGCTATTTTAAGTCTAAAAGATCATAATGAATGCTATACCTTCTTTGAAGACATTTGCACCATAAATGAATTATTGTCTCTATCTCAGCGCTTTGAAGTAGCAAAGATGTTAAGGGAGCATAGAACATATTTGGAAATAGCTGAAAAAACCGGTGCATCTACTGCAACTATCAGTCGTGTAAATCGTTCCTTAAATTATGGTAACGATGGCTACGATATGGTTTTCGGTCGAATTGATATGTCTGAAGTGGAGCAAGATAAAAAATAATGATTTTATAACACCTTCTTATATGAAGATAAATGTATTCGAGATCATATGTTATTGATTACGTATGGGCAGAGCCAGATTTCTTGGCTTCTGCCCTTTACTATGTATAAAAGTGCTGTATGGATAACTCTCCACTGTAAGAATAAAGAGTTTTGCTTGCGAAACTCTCCGCCTGTGGCGGGTCGCGTAAGCGACATTATCTATACCGCCGCAGTGCGATTACCAGCTTTCTGTCTTTTAGAAAGCTTTTTTATTGCATAGGATATTGCTAAGCAATTTCCTATGCAATAAAAAAGACAGATATCACGGATATCTGTCCCTCTGTCGAGAAGCACTTGGCAAAAGACCTTGTACTTTATCTTTCTTTATGGCTCATCTACATCGGGGATGTCTCCATCTCCATATTCGGTATTCCAGTCATAATCGTAATTTATACCATCCTTTACTTCCTGATTGCTTAAATTACTCTTATTACTATAGGAGCCATTCCTTTTTTTATGCTGATTTCTATCATTAGTACTACTCTTCTTATTTTCCATATTACTCTCCATCATAAATAGAAGTTTGTTACTAATCATAGATTGCCCTATTTTTTATAATTCATACTAACTATTGCCCCATTTACATTCTAATTGGATTCCTTCTTATTTGCCTCTTTCTTTGCAGCTTCTTTCTTAACTGCTTCTTTATCAGAATCCTTCCCCTTTTTGTTCCCCTTAATTTCCTGATCAATGATACGTTCTATAATCATCTTCTTAATGTACACATCAAAGCTTAAAGAGCAGATACAAGAAAAAGTCATTAAAAACTTACGGTCTTCTGGATCTTTAACTTCTTCAAAAGCACCCTGTGACTTCGTATACCTACGAATAACATCTTTAGTGAGGGAATCCATCTGTTCATTTACCGAGGCAAAAACTGCAGTATAAATATCTTCTAAATCAACAGAGTTATCATTTTGATAAAACCTCTCAGTAAGAGGTCCAAAGATACTCTGAATATCGCTTATGGACAAAAAACTCTTCATATAATAAATAAAGATTAATAACAACATATGTTCCTTAGAATACTTCTTCTTATCTGGTGGTGGAAGAAGATTATTCTTAGTATAGTTATTAATCATAGTCTTGGTTAGCATCTTGTCATCTTCGTAACGCTTACATGCTTTTAGATGCTCGTCCATAAATGTTGTCACCTGATCCATATATAAATCAATATTTGG
>JAEZQN010000102.1 GCA_023441145.1 Bacillota bacterium | reverse complement strand
GACATTTACAGCGTAACAAAGTAAAATACATTGTAGACAAGGTATGCCTGATTCATTCAGTAGACTCCCTAAGACTGGCCAAGCAGATTAGTGAAGAGGCTAGCAAAAAAAATACTTCTGTTAACATCTTAATAGAAGTTAATATAGCAAAAGAAGATACTAAATTCGGTGTTAAAGAAGAAGAAACTCTACCTTTAATATTGGAGATTGCTAAATTACCTAATATTAAAATTAAAGGTCTTATGACCATAGCCCCTTTTGTTGACGAACCTGAGGAGAATAGAATACACTTCGCTAATTTGCACAATTTACTTATTGACATAAAATCTAAAAACATTGATAATATTGATATGGATATACTTTCAATGGGAATGACAGGAGATTTTGAAATTGCAATTGAGGAAGGTGCCACTATGGTTAGGGTTGGCACTGGAATATTTGGTCAGCGCAATTATAACATATAGGGTACGAATTCGATTAGAATAGTTATTTTGGGATAGGAGATAAGCCATTATGTCAAACATTATAAAGAATTTCTTAGGTTATTTAAAGTTAAATGAAGATAGTGAATTTGATGACTTTGAAGAAGAATTTGAAGAAAATGAGAGAAAGCGCTTAGCTAAAGAAGAGAAAGAGCGTAGAAAACAAAATCATGAGATAAAAGAACAACAGCTATTGGAACGTAAGGCTACTAGAGCGCAAGCTCCTCGAGCAATGGAAGAAAAAAATCCTGTAATTCCTGAACCCCGCAAGGAAAGGAGTGTTAGAATGGAACGCACTGCATCCAATAAGATAGTCCCTATACGTACAACACCAAAGGGCTTAGAAGTTTGTATTATGAAGCCATCCTCATTTGAAGATTCACAAGATATTTGTGATATGTTATTAACTGGACGAGCTTCTGTCGTTAATCTTGAAGGTTTTGATCCATTAGACGCTCAAAGAATTATGGATTTTATTTCTGGTTGTGTCTATGCCATTAACGGCAAACTACACCAAATTTCTAAATATATTTTTATATTCTCACCAGATACGATTGACATCTCCGGTGATTATTTAGAGTTGGTACCAGAGGATAGTTTTGAAGTACCTACAATTAATAAGGATTTTTAAATATTATGGCAGGATTAGTTAAGGAAGCATTCTATATATTCTTTGTTATCATAGAGTATTCTGTATTTGCTTATATTATATTGTCCTGGTTTCCTAGTTTTAAAGGATTTAAGAGTCTAATTACTAGATTCTTAGATCCTCTCTTTAGTATAATTCGATACTTATTAAAGTACTCTGTGTTTCGTACAACGCAGATGGATATTACCCCTTTCATTACTTTATTTATCGTATCTTATCTAAAGATAAGACTAATGTAAGGTGAATACAATGGACAGAGAAGAAGAACTATTTTTAAAACGTATCAAAGAATTGGCATACCAATCAGAAACTAGAGGTTATGCTACACTTACAGATTTTCTTAATTTAAATGAATTAAATCTGTTTTTTAGCCATTTAAAAGAGTTACCTCATATACAGTATAAGCTTTGGGGAGGTTACGAGAATGCGGATCGTCGTCGACTATGCTTTTATCAAATGGACGATGTTCCATTAGGAGAATTTCATATTTCTATCGTAAAGATAAGCCCTAATAATGCAAAATTTGCCGACACCTTGACTCATAGAGATTTTCTTGGAGCATTGGTAAACCTAGGTATTAACCGTGGTAAATTAGGCGATATTTTAATTAAAGATAACATAGGATATCTATTTGTAGAGGAAACGATAAGTTCCTATATAATCGATTCCCTTAATAAGATAAAGCATACTTATGTCACCTGCACTCCGACATATTTACATGCAATCGATATTACACCAAGCTTTCAGGAAGTTAAGGGTACCATTTCTTCAGCTCGGTTGGATGCAATCTTAGCATTAGCGCTTAATTCATCCCGTAGTAGTATCACAGGATTAATTTCTAGTGGAAAAGTGTTCATTAATAGCCGTCTAGTTACCCATAATAGTACTGTATTAAAGGAGAATGACATTATTTCAGTACGAGGACATGGTAAATATGTTTACTGTGGTATCTCTAATCAAACAAAAAAAGGCCGCTATTGTGCTACTATATTACGATACATTTAGGAGGATAAATATGTTAACACCTATTGAACTTCAGGGAAAAGTATTTAAAACAGGTTTTGGTTATGATAAAAAGGATGTGGAAGCCTTTTTAAAAGAAGTAGTTGACGATTATGAGAGTTTATATAAGGAAAATAGAGAACTTAATGAAAAAATCAACGTATTAAGTGATGGTGTGCAGTACTATAAATCCATTGAGAAGACTCTTCAAAAAGCCTTAGTCTTAGCAGAGAAAACTGCTCAAGATACGGAAGCATCCGCTCATGAACGAGCACAAGGCTTAATATTAGAAGCAGAGAAAAAGGCTGAACTCATCCAACGAGAAGCCTTAGCAAAAGCTGACAATATCACAAAGTCTGCTCTACATGATGCAAAAACGCTTCAATTAGATGCTAGAAAGACACTAGATAATCTAAAACTACAAATTTCATCCTTAGTGCAGCAATTTGAGTATTACAAAATTCAGTATAAACAACTAATGACGGCTCAAGCCGAGTTATTAGATAATGACTCTTTTATGATTGATTTCTCGGCCTTAAAAGAACAATTAGTAGGTAACCAAGAAGTTACTAGTTCCACTAATTCTAATGAATCTTATGAGGAAAAAAGCATAAATCAGCAAAACCAATACACTATTCGTGAGATAACCTCAAATGAGTCTCAGGTATACTCTGAGGAAACAGAGAAGTCTATGAAAAATAACAGTAATGATGTAGACAGTATAGAACCATCTAGCAAGGAAGCAACCATAGAAGAACAAGAGTCCTATCTAGAGGATGATTTTATTCCTACCATTGATTTATCTGGTATTATGGAGGAAGCAAGAAAAGAAGCTGAACTAGAAGAGCAGATGGAAGCTGAGTCCACTAATCATAATAATACTGCTTCAGAATCAGAGGACAACGAGAATACTGACTATGATTATCACGAACAGGAAGAAATCACTGAACAAGATTTATTACAGCAACTTTTTTCTGTAAATCCAAAGAAGAAAGCGAACAAAAAGAATTCTTCTGCAGCGTCTGATGATTTTGAGTTCTTAGATATCTAATTATAGAGTAAGAGAAAGAACGTTCTTTTAGGGCGTTCTTTTTTCAAACAAACCTTTTCTTTTCCCTCTAAGTACAGTAAAATATATGTTATTGAAGTGTACATACCCACAGAAAGGAACATAGTATGACAATTGATCTTCCAATGACCACGGATGAATGTGGCATGCTTACAATTAAAGAAAATGATACTCCCATATACAACATCCTTCTTGAAAACTCCTATGATCGGTTTTATCAGGAATTAGAAGCACTCTCAGTTTCTAATCAAAAAGCATGTATTGTTTGTGATAGTAATACAGCGGAGCTTTACCTACCGCTTATAACTGAAATTACAAAAAAATATACGCGTGAAGTAATAACGTTTACCTTTGAGGCTGGTGAAGATTCTAAGAACTTAGAAACTGTTCAGAATCTATATGAACATCTTATTAAGGCTCAGTTTGACCGAGGAGACTTATTACTTGCTTTAGGCGGTGGAGTAGTAGGAGATTTGACTGGTTATGCAGCTGCTACGTATTTGAGAGGAATTCGTTTTATGCAGATACCTACCACTTTACTAGCCATGGTAGACAGTAGCATAGGTGGTAAGACTGGTGTCGATTTTCATGGTTATAAAAACATGGTAGGTGCTTTTTATCAGCCAAAATCTGTGTATATAAACTTAAATACTGTAAAAACTCTACCAAAACGAGTGTATTATTCTGGTTTTGGAGAAGGAATCAAATATGCGCTTATTGGTGATAAACACTTTTATGAATGGCTAAAGCTTCATACAAATGAGCTTCTTCAGTATGATGAACTTTCTCTAGCAGCTATGGTACATCGTTGCTGTTATCATAAACAATTAACGGTAGAAAAGGACCCTACAGAGAAAGGCGATCGTGCTCTTTTAAATCTTGGACATACTCTTGGACATGCCATTGAGAAACTCAAGGATTTTGAGCTATTACATGGAGAATGTGTAGCAATAGGAATGGTTGCCTCAGCCTTTATTTCTAATCAAAGAGGCTATATTAGCGACAAGGAGCTTCTTGATATAGAGAATATGATTAAGGCGTTTCATTTACCTGTAAGAGCCACAGGTTTACTTCCTGAGGATGTTTTAGCCGTATCCAAGAATGACAAAAAAATGTCAGCAGGTAAAATCAAGTATATCCTTATGGATTCCATCTGCCACAGTGTCATAGATTCCACTGTTACAGATACAGAATTGCTGAATGCAATTCGCTATATTCTTAATATTTATACACAGGAAAGGTAATCATATGAAAAAGAAATTTGGCCCCCTTTGGGTTATATTATTAGTAGTCTTAGATCAGATAACAAAATATTGGGCTAGAACCTCTCTACAGGAAAATGGCCCTATTGATGTAATAAAAGGGGTATTTAGTTTTGAGTATTTGGAAAACAGGGGGATTGCCTTTGGACTATTTCAAAATAAGTTTTTCATTTTCGTCTTAATTACTGTAATCATTCTTGCGGCCATAGTTTTCTTTTACTACCGTTTGCCAGATGAAAGAAAATACCGCCCTTTACAGATTTGTATGATATTTATTGCAGCTGGGGCAATTGGGAATATGATTGATCGAGTTATGTTAAATTATGTTGTGGATTTTTTATACTTTAACTTAATTGACTTCCCTATATTTAATATCGCAGACTGCTATGTTACTATCGCAGAATTTGCCTTACCAGTTCTTCTGATTTTTTATTACAAAGAAGAAGATCTTCAATTTTATAAAAGAGGTACAAAATAAATGTTTGATTGCAATGAGGATTCCAACCATACTTTAGTAGAATTTATTGTTGAGGAATCAGAAAAAAATGAGCGCATCGATAAGTTTATTTCCCTTCAGTGGGAGGATGTTACTCGCTCATTTATTCAAAAATTAATTAAGGATGATTTAGTTACTGTTAATGATAAGATTGTAAAATCAAATTATAAAATCTCCCCTAATGATAAAATTCAAATTATGGTTCCTGAACCGGAGCCATTGGATGTATTGGCAGAGAATATTCCTCTCGATATTATTTACGAAGATTCTGATGTCATAATTATCAACAAGGGGAAGGATATGGTGGTACATCCGGCTCCAGGTCACATGACTGGTACTTTGGTAAATGGTTTACTTTACCATTGTAAGGATGAATTGTCTGGTATTAACGGAATCATGCGTCCTGGGATTGTTCACCGTATCGATAGAAATACAACAGGGCTACTTGTGGTATGTAAGAACGATAAAGCTCACAATAGCCTTGCCAATCAGCTTAAGGTTCATTCTATTACACGAAAGTATTTAGCAGTTGTATATGGTACCTTTCGTGAACAAGAAGGAACGGTGGAAGGGCCTATTGGCCGTCATCCAATAGATCGAAAGAAGATGGCAATTAATCATAAAAACGGCAAACCAGCTGTTACCCACTTTAAAGTATTAGAGCAATTTTCTAATAAATATTCTCTGATAGAGTGTCAATTAGAAACCGGCCGTACTCATCAAATTCGTGTTCACATGGCTAGTATTAACCATCCACTATTAGGAGATGATACTTACGGTCCTTCTAAGTGTCCATATTCTCTAGAAGGGCAGACACTACATGCTAAAACTCTAGGTTTTATTCATCCGACAACCAATACTTACGTGGAGTTTGAAGCACCATTACCAGCTTATTATGATGATTTACTAAGTAAACTTAGACAAATAAGATAATAAATACCTTAAACCTTATGATGAAATGGGGTAATATTATTGAAAAGAAAAGCCATGAATACAATTCATACATGGTTTGAAACCAAATCACCTAAGCCTCTTATGATAAAGGGGCCTAAAGGTGTTGGTAAAACCAGATTAGTGACAGATTTTTTAGCCACTACTACAGAAAATAAGATCTACATGAATTTTGAGTTAACTCCTGGCTTAATAGAACTTCTTGATCCTAACAACCTAGAGCATTCTATCCAATCTATTAAGGCCTATTTCTCAGTGAATCCTTCTAAAGATTCTATTATCATCTTAGATGAGTGCTACTTATGTGAATTTATGGTTTCTAAACTTATGTCTAATAACAATCACTCATCAAATCTACGTTTTATCTTTATTTCTAGCTATCCACTTACTGTTTCATTAAACAGTGATACCATGGAAATACTAACCTTATATCCTTTAGATTTTGAAGAGTTCCTGGAAGCAAGTAATAATCCTTGGTACATCTCTGTAATAAAGGAGCACTATGAAACCCTAAAACCGATTCCAGACATTGTACATAGTGATATCTTGAATATATTTTATGATTATCTAGTGATAGGAGGCATGCCAAGTGCAATAAACGAATACTTAACGCTAGAATCCATTTTAAATGTCTCTGAAATACACTATCTTATTCAAAATCATCAATTAAATTGTCTAAGGCTACATAATTCTGAAAGTAGTTATACCAAGATTGAAAGCCTCTATCAAACATTAGATCTTCAACTATCGAAGAAAAATAGGAAGTTCAAGTATAATATAATACGTAAGGGCGCTACTAAAAATCAGTATATTGCTGAAACCCAAACTCTAGAAGACTATGGGCTAATTCTTAACTGTCAGCCAATAGAAGAGAGCATTATAGGTCAAAAACTATACTTATTTGATGTTGGTGTTCTAGTCTCCAAAATGAAAATGAATGTAAACTGTAAGGAACTAAGCCCCAACACAGAACAATACAAGGGCTTTCTTGAAAATTATGTAGCCCAAACTTTAACTGCAGGTGGGCATCCACTTTATTTTTGGGAATCTGGTTCTCAAGCTAAGATAGACTTCATTTTGAAGAAAGAAAATGAATATATCCCTATAGAAATTTTTAGTGATGATCATACGAAATCTAAATCTGTTAATATTTTTTCGAATACCTATGATATTGCATATTCCATCAAGATATCTCCAAGAAACTTTGGTAAGCACCATAATATCCAGTATGTTCCTCTATATGCAGTTTTTTGCATTTAACTTATTGACAGATTGGTTCTATTAGGGTAGAATTATTATGTATTTTAGAATCTACAATAGTAGTTTTATAGGGGATGAATAATTTAATTGCATCATATTTCTGCTTTATTTGTTCTATTATTGTAGTATGTAATATAAACGTATCTATTTAGATGAGAAATTACAATAGTTGCTAATTCTACAGATGTCGTAATTTCAAAGGAGATTACTGGATGAAGGAAATCAGGCTACATGAAGGTGAATTGAATATTATGGAACTTCTTTGGTCAAATAAAAATCTTGCAGCGAAAGACATTGCAAAGATTATCAAAGAATACATTGGATGGGAGAAAAACACCACTTATACAGTAATCAAACGATTGATTGAAAAAGGTGCTGTTGTTCGTGAGGATCCAGGTTTTATCTGTAAAGCTGCCATATCAAAACGTACCGCTCAAATTACGGAAACCAAGGTTCTTTTGAATAAATTTTATAATGGATCTTTATGTAATTTCCTATCTGAATATGTAAAACAGCAAGACTTATCATCTCCAGAAATAATGGAATTACAACGTATTTTATCTGAGCGTAGAATTTAATTTAACATATGAATTATACTTACATATTATCAACCTCTAATTATCCATCGTGAATTAATAAAGATATGTGGCTGGATAATTAGAGGTTTTTCTATGGTATTTTTTAAGCTTTAAATAGTGGGGGAGCATTAAGGGTTATATGAATAAGAAATTTCCATCTTCATACTTGGATAATTACCTATTGGAACATCATTATACAGATTATTCAAGCATTTTATTTGCAAAGGATAACAATATTATCTTTGAAAAGCATAAGGAAGGTTATACCAATGACACCAAACAAGACATTTCATTTCTTGTTCCTGGTGTTATAAGCCTATTAACTGGAATTGCTATCGATCGTCATTTTCTTAAAAGTGTTGAAGTGCCAATATACACTATATTACCAGAATTTGATTTGGATAGAGACCATCTCCATCGTGTAATTAAGATTAAGCACTTACTTTCCATGACTTCTGGCTTATTGTGGAGTAGTAGTATGCATTGGTTAAGGCCTATTTACTATGATCTACTGAACAATGATAATACTTCTGATGTATTAAGTGACATATTAGTTTCTAATGTACCTGGATTGAAATATTGTTATAAAGAATGGGATTATATATTACTTGCTGTCATTTTAGAAAAAGTATTGGATGATTCTTTAGATGATTTTTGTAAGGAAGCTCTGTTTAAACCTTTAGGCATACAATTAACTAAAGATAATTTCTGCATTTCAAGCAAGTCAATTATTTACAATTTATATAGAAAAGAAAAGAATTTTACATGTTCCACCAATGATATTAATAAATTGTCACAACTGATCATTAATAATGGTATATATGAGAATAAAAAGATAATATCTATTGGTTATATGCGTGAGATGTTTGAGCCTCAAAAAGCGAACTATAACTATGGGTATTTATGGACATTATACCCATTTGGAAACGTAATAAATGGAAGCTGTTGCGAAGGATTAATTATTAATCCAGATCTAAAGATTATTTATTTGTTATTATTACAAGAAAAACACAAGAAATTAGAATACCAAGGAATATATGCTAAGTTAATGGAACAATTGTTGGTACACGAATAATGCAGGATGATAAAACTATATAGAAAATATTTAGAATAATGTTCATGTCTATATAGAAATGTATTGATTACATAAGTAAATAGAATAATTTCTATGTATAGAAATAATCGATTACTAATAAGATAGAGGTTAAAGAGAAGTATGTTGTTATTTGTAATCAAGAACAAAGTAATTATTGAGTGATAATACTTGGAATATCGTAAAAAGTACTTAAAAACAACATATATAATTATAAGGAAATATGGGCTAGAAAGGGCCTAGAGCCCATATTAGATAAAAGTGGTCCCGTATATTTCGTTAAACTTGCGTTTCGCGAATAGTTCTATGTAGCTAAATTAGCACTCTTTTTAAAGTATTTGTCCGTTGAAGCAAATGTTCGGGAATACACTCTTCGACAAATTATTCACTCATTTAAATCTTTTTTAGTAATCTTATTTTGAAGCAAATCTTAGGGAATGCTGCTTTTATGAGTATATGTTTATCTATAACTTCTTTTATAGGTTTTCAAAATATATATTATTTTTATAAACCTAATATAATATCATGATTGCATTATCAGTTATCATATATATAATTGTTATTAAAATAAACTCATATGTTATAAAATAAAAGGACATTATGAATATTCATATCATAATGTCCTTTTATTTACATTGCTATATTTTTAATCTTTTTATTCAATATATCATTTTAAGAAATATATTTACTCCGTGTATCTTAACTTGTTGCTAGTTTTCTATAGCTTTCTTCGGTCTAGTGTCATACTTAAAGTAGGAAAATCTGGATACTTGTGCTCTGTTCTCTCATGAATAGAAAAAAATATATTAAAAGTATGTTCAACTCGATCAAATTTTAATAAAAACTGCTTTTTACAATTATCAGATACTAGTCTTAAAGATGATAGATCCAGTATATCTCGTAATGTCCATATATCTTTCTTTTTTTCTTTAATATTATTAACATATTCTTCCCACTCAACATATCTATCATTCATGAGTGTTAATGCTATATGGACCATTATACTAAATTTCATATCATCATCAATATAATCAGGTAACAAGTACTTGACATTTTGGACATACCCATAAATTACTGGATCAGGTGCAAATTTGTACCAATATGCACAACGTCTATTAATTATATATAAATGTCTTTCTCGGAGATTGTATTCCATATCTCGCTTCCATAAATACAGAATTACAGCATCTTTATCAAATGTTTCATGATATTTTATTATTTTCTTAGATTTAATATCATTCTGATTTGCTAGATACGAAAACCATAATGATCTATTCATAAACGTTTCAGCATGATCTATTCTGCTCCGTAAATGTTTCGCTCTTGCAATATGTCTATACAACTTTTGAAAGGCATAATAATAAGCATAATCCACCATATCACGACTAGAATTTAGATTAGGGGAAATAACGTCTCCAAAATCTATGGTATTCCAGTCCATACCCTTAGATATAATATATTTAGGTTTTAAATTATTTGTAGTTTTTGTAAAGTAAGCAAACAAATAATTGTTGATATCTTTGTTATTTAAATTCTCTTCTTGATTATTTGTAATAATTGTAAGTAACTCTTGTGAAAAAGCAGGGTTATAATTATAGTTTTTATTATTTTTTTTCATCCAATTAGTAACTACAGTTTCAAAATTTTCATTATCAAATAGTTTGTATCCACACTTACAAGATGCGAATGCCCGTGTTTTATTGTTAAATATTATTTCATATGGCATTTCCTCTCCACATTTAGGGCAAATATTTTTCAACTGAATATTATGAATAGGACATTTTTCTATAAACGTAAATTGATGAATCATTAAATGATTACCATATTTCATACATTCTGGACAATAGTATAAGTTTTTTCTTATTAAAATTCGACATAAGCAATTCAAACTTAGATTTTCATTGTGTATTAAGTTTTTATTTTGTATAAGTAAGGGGTGTAATATTTTTTTCAAAAGATTACTTCCGTACTCTTCTAACGTTGTCTTTTCCGTTAGCCACTTATTATCTAATAATTTATAATTAGCCACTATACCAGTATGAAGTTTATCCACACGATACTTGTCTAAAACTCGTGCTTTACCAGTAGTCAATACTTCTATTGCCAAACTACCTTTTATTTCATTTGCATAAAGAAACTTATTTATTATTCCCCACGGACTTTCATTAGGAAAAATCCAATTTTTATTCCATGTATACATAAAACAACTCCTATACCCTCATAATTCCTTACAGGCTTTTTCACAT
>JAEZQN010000018.1 GCA_023441145.1 Bacillota bacterium | reverse complement strand
ATAAAACCCTTTGAACAGCTGTCTCAGGACTTTCTCCAAGAAGCAACTCTCCATCTACGAATTCCCATTTACAAGGGTCAACAAAATTATCATCATACCATTTCTCAACAACTAAGTACTTATCCTTATCTTTTACGATTCCTTTTACTAATAAACGTAGTTTTTCCAATCAAATCGCTCCCTCTATGGTTATATGTAGCTTTCAACAACTGGGCATTTCTTCTATGGCATTATAACACATCCCCACCATAGTTTCAAATACTATTTAAGGTAGGGAGTTTTTTCACCTCCCTACCTTACCTTTAGTGATTGTCTTCCATTGCAAGTAGTTCATTAAATTCCTGTCGCTCAAACTCCTGAATGGAGATATAAGTCTTATTTGGATTAGCAAAGACAAAGGTCTTGTCTACACTCTCTACATAATTTTGAATCTTATCATTAGTAGCACTGATAATGGCTTGGAAGCCTAATTTGCGAATCAGTTCTAGGCAACTGGCCACCTTCTCGCCATCCATTTTTGAGAATGCCTCATCTAACACAACTAGTCTTGGGGTCAATCTTCTACGAATATTGCCACGGAAGGTAATACGATATACCTCTGCAAAGCTTGCCAGTAGCGCAACATACAATGGGTTTTGACCTTCCCCACCAGAGTTCTTTGTTAGCATCCTACTTAATCGCATTGGAGGCATGCCTTCAATGATTTGCTCCATATCAAAAGAGAGATAAGTTCTGTAATCTGCGTATTTCTCTATATTGCGTCTTGCTTCCTCTAATTGCTCTTGGCTACTATTCTCTGGTGGCATAAAGATATCGATTAACTCATTGATCTGATCGTTATATTTATCCTCATGACTAGCAGTAAATAAATCTATCTGATTATCCATATGGTCAGATAGGTTGCTTGGATTAATATCTAGATTGTCATCCATAAACATAGCGTAGAACTTGCCGTCTTCCCCTTTGTTTTTCTCAATCACAAAACGATATTTTTCCTTACCAAAGTCAGTTTGCTTAAGGATACGATTTAAGTCGTCCTTCTGCTGTATCGCTTCTTTAATTGCATCTCGCACCTTGTATACGAAATCTGTCTTAAAATGAAGAATGGCCTTCTTCGCCTGCTCTGCTGCTAGCTTGGTAAACTCCGTAAGCTTCTCACTAGATAACTTATGAAGTAGCTCCTCATAGGCTGCATTATCCCGAGCAGTTACACTAAATCCTCTATAGCTATAGACTGCCTTATATTTTTCTCTTCTGGCAATCAAAGCTTCAAAGGCCTTGTCTAGTCTTTGTGTTTCTATCTTAATCAGACTAGTAAGCTCCTCATTAATTCTTTGGAGACGATAGGTCTCCTTTCCTTGACGGTACTCTTTGTATCCTTTAGCTTTCTTTGCATCAAAGACTAGTTGAGCCTGGGCCTTCTCTTTTTCCTCATTAAGAGATAGGTATTCCTGTTTTAATCGCTCTAGCTCAAATTCTTTCGTTTCCTTAGAAGAAGCTGCCTTATTGAGATTCTGTTGGCAAGATAGAGCTTCTACCTCCAGTTCCTCTTCTTCCTTATGCCATTTCTCTACATTCTGTCCCTTCAGTTCTTCTATCTGCTCCTTAAGTTTTAAAAGCTCTTTCTCTAAACTTTGACAACGTCTACTGTCCTTACAAAGCTCTTCATATTCCTCTGGTTCCTTTTCTAGAAAGTCTACCATCATAATAGCCGTTAACTGTTTTAACTTCTCTCTGATTGGATCTAGTTGTGAGGAGGCAGACTTCATGCTTTCTTCAAGGGTTTCCATTCGTCTAGCCATACTACCTGCACCAATATAGGCGAACTTGGTGTAGTGTTTTGGCGCAATGTGTTGCATTCGGTAGCCCTGATACAACAGACAGTCTCTAGTAATTCCACACTTATTCTGACGAAGTTCCTCTATGGAATTGCATTTCACCACATTCCCCAATAAATAGTCTGTAAATGCTTTTACATAGGAAAGCTTCGTGATAATCTCTTCTGCTAAAGAACCACTTATAGGAGATCTGTTATGCTCCATTACCTTGACGGTATCGATTAAGGTAACCTTGTGATACTTTGCAGCGTCTAGGTCATGATATAGCTCTAAGGCTTCCTTACAATATTCTGGTGGCACAATTAGGGCAAGCTTTTGATTACTCATATAGCCTTCCACTGCATTTTGCCAGCTCTCATTTCTAATTTCAATTAAGTCTGCTAGTATCTCTACTTGTACAGGCTGACCTGTGATTTTACGAAGGCCGTCCTCAATCAATTCCTTGGCCTCTATAACATCATCCGGATAAGCCTTCTTTCCGCCCTTTAAGGTAGCGTATTCTTGTTTCAATTGGTCCAGCTGGTCATTGTAGGCGTTATAGTCCTTTTGTAGCTGTTCTTTCACATTCATAAGTTTAGCTTTTACATGCCCCAGTTCCTCTTTGGCGGCCACAATAGAAAGCATATCCTCTGGGTAATCTAAGATTGCCTTTAGATGTTTTACTAATTTTTCTTCTACTACAATGCCATACTTCTCTATTCCATCCTCTAGCACCAGACGAAACAACTCATCCAAAGTTTGATCTAATCTATGTTTACTTCGTTCCATACGACCAAGAAGCTCTTGTTTGGATTCCTGTTCACTAAGCAAATGATCGTAACCACTGTTCCCAATGGCTGTTTTTATCTCTACCTGTTTTTTCTGTATTTCTTTCTGGCGTCCACTATACTTCTCTACAGACTTAGCCAGTTCATGAATATCCTCCCCATAGGCCTGTTGTTTATGTTGGTTTGTGGCAATTCGTTCAGATAACCAGTCTAGCTGAAACTGCTTCTGGTTGTACTCATATTGCTGTAAGATTTCCTCCGACTGGGCATAAACTGCATATTTATCCTGAATCTCTAAAAGATGTTCGATCTCTGATTTGGTATCCTCTAATTTACGCTTTAACCGAACATACTGAATAACACTTTCCTGCATATCCTCTATGTGAATGTTTTTCTCCACACAGATAAATTCCTTTACAAAATCCTCTAGTTTCGTATCCATTCGAAAAGAGATGGCCTTTTTAAATAGCATTGGGAATCGTCTATCATCTAAGCCTCCAAGATACGTATCATACAGACGTTGACGGAACTTCTCATTGGTTCTTGAAATCCACCAGTCCTCTGCACTTAAACTTCTCTTTAAATACTCTTTAAGCTGATTACAGGTCATAGTATGTTTCTCATATCGATAACCATTCTCTAATCTCTTACCTTTATGCCAAAAGAACATTCGATCCACATCGTTGCTGCTAGTCTCTACATCAAAGCTAACTCCGATGACCTGATATTCCTTAGTCTCTGTATGATAGAGCTCTAATGCTATGGTAGAGGAGAAGTTCTGATTTCTAAGATAGGTGGATTCTCCTGTCTCAGACACATTGTTCATTCCCCTTAGATACTCAATTAAGGTACGATTGGAATCGTCCTTGGCTGCCTTATTAAAGAAGCCTCTTCCATCCGTATCTGCATACAGTAACACCTGTAAAGCGTCAATGACTGTGGACTTACCACTTCCAGAGTGGCCAGTAAAGAAGTTAATATTTTTATGAAAATGAATTACCTTGTCATTGATATAATGCCAATTGTTAAGCTGTAAAGAGGTTACACGAAGCATATCACTCATCCCCTGACTCCTCCTTTCCTCCTTGGTACTGACTAAGAATTCCTGCTACGTCTTCTGCTGTCAGTAACAAAAATATGGTTGGATATAGTATTAATCTTGTGTCATAGGTCAAATCCTGTAAAGTATCTAAAATCTCGATTACCTGATATTTACGCAGGGTAGACAAGGTCCTTCTTAGGTCAGTTGGACTAATGGCACGGTTATCCCAAAGACCAAATAACTGAATCTTTTCCACTACTTCTTGCACACTGACATAGACATGGATGGAATTCGAAGCAGCACTCATTTTCTCATCATACAGAAGCTTTAAGAGAAGAATAAAGACAGAGGTGAGACGACTCAGTTTCTCTCCTTGCAAAGTAGGGCTGTCTAACCCTATTATTCCATACTGTCTATTCTCAATCACCTCTAAATCCGCTATTTTAAAGTAGGCCTTAATGAAGTCTAAGTGCTTTTCACAGACACGATAAACATGATTGGTCTGGTAACGATTTAAGGTACGGTCATATTTTTTCTCTAATACAAAGGTTTGACTTTGTAGTAATTTGATGGCAGCGGTGAGTTCCTCCTGCTCTTCTAAAAACAATTGATGATAGTATTCAATCATAGTTCTACTCCTTCAATGCCTTTCTGCATCTAGTAAAAATAAGGTTTGGATAACTGTAGCCATTGTTTTTTAAAATGGTACTTTCTAAAACCTCTACGTTAAAGTTACTTTTTTTACGTAAACTGTAGTCATAGGCAAGAATCAACAGTTCAAATTCTTCATCAGTAGTAATTGGTTGATCCTTGGTACAATACCTACCCTCCACCATTCTACTAGTAACATAGTCTTCTATCTGCTCTCTACTATAACGAGTCTTCTTTCGATTAGCTAGAAGGATTTCCTCCTTACTTAGCTCCTCTGGCTCTAGAAGGGCTTCTATCGTTTCTTCAAAAGGTTTTCTCTTGCCCCTCTTCTTATACATCAGGTCCTTGGTTAAAATGGTGTTGTCATGAAGCCTTACAGCCTCTGCTACCTGGTCTAAGATTTCCTCGCGATTTTGTGGCTTTATCACATTAAGAAGGGACACAATCTGCCCACTCATATTCTCATCACTACTTAAGAGATATTCCAATCTCCTAACCGTGGCTCTGATATACTTGGTGTGCTCAGCATCAATGTAGGCAATGCGCCTCTCCATATTAGAAATTCCTCGTTCTACAGCACCCAAAATATCATGAATCTCATACTGGGCATCTTCCTCAGAAGCCCCTTCCTTTATGAGCTTTTCCTTCAGATAATTAAGGCGCTCTTCATCCTCTTCTATGGCTCTAATTAACCTTTTAATATCGTTTTTATAAATATAGAAATTATCACTGGTTTTTAATAACCCATATTTCTTATCCACAATAGAGGTAACATAACCTACCAAATGTTCCTCTAATAGATTCTCGTAGTTATCCTTTTGTAATAATGCCTCAAAGAATTTATCCATGTTATGAAGCATGTCCTGTAGTGCACGATTTAAATTGGACGTATTAACCATGGCTGTACGAAGAAGCTCAATCCCGGCCTTTTTATCATAGTAAAAGGAATAAATATTCGTATAGACATTCTGAATATAGATGTCTGTCTCGTTGGCCTCTGGCTCCTCTATCCGTCGTAATGCCTCAATAAATGCAAACGCATAGTCTGGAATCACCACATTGGTACGGAAGGTGGTATAATCCTCTACCTTTCTTAGCCACTGAAAATACAGTAATCGACTAAAAATACGGGTAGCCACCGGTTCAATTTCTTCCGTTTCCATTTCATTCTCATCCTTGGATAATTGTAAGAGTCGACTGTTAAACCTATCATGGAGCAACTGAACACAGGTCTCCTTTGAGAGAAAATAGTCATTATAAAGATATTCGTCATATATTAACAGAAGTGCTTCTATATAGATGTATCGGTTTCTTGACTGAAAGAGGCCAAAAAACTGCTCTGGTATTCCCTTGATC
>JAEZQN010000003.1 GCA_023441145.1 Bacillota bacterium | reverse complement strand
TTGCAGTACTTGATGACCATAGTTTAAGACCTTTAATCAAGGTTTTCTATAGAGAATTGGATGAAAGCTACCGGTAGTCTAGCTTGACTTAGTGTACGAATTTCTATATAATTAATTATGTATGGACAAATTCTGTTTTATTGGTCATAGATTCCCTTTCTACAAAAAGAAGGTTAAATAATTATAAAGAAGGTAGCCAACATGATTAAGAGTATGACAGGTTTTGGTAGAAGTGAGAATTCTACTGTAAACAGAAAGATTATTGTAGAGATAAAGGCGGTTAATCATAGGTATTGTGATGTTACGATTAAGATGCCAAAAAAGATTAGCTTCTTTGAAGCTTCTATTCGTAATCTATTAAAGCAGTACATTCAACGAGGAAAAGTAGACGTCTTTATTACCTATGAGGACTATACAGAAAGTAAGCTCTGTGTGAAATACAATGAAGACATTGCTAGAGCATATTATACAAATATTAAGAAATTAAGTGAAGATTTTGACTTGGAGAATGATCTGAAGGCTTCTTCACTATCTAGATATCCTGAGGTTCTTACGTTAGAAGAACAGGATATTGATGAAGAGGAGATATGGTCTTTGCTTGAGACTACTATTAATGAAGCATGTGAGCGCTTTGTGGAAACTAGAATAGTAGAGGGTGACCATCTTAAGAAGGATATCTTTCAGAAATTGGATGCGATTAATGATAAGGTGGCATTTATTGAAGAGAGAGAACCACAGATCATTAAGGAGTACCGTGATAAGCTTATGAACAAGGTTCAGGAGCTTTTAGGAGATACTAAGATTGATGAATCTGTATTGGCTACTGAGTTAATTATATATTCTGACAAGATTTGTGTGGATGAAGAAACCGTTCGTTTGAAGAGTCACATTAACCATACCAAGAGTACTTTGGCTGAGGGCAATAGTGTAGGTAGAAAACTTGATTTTATTGCCCAAGAGATGAATCGTGAAGCGAATACTATTTTATCTAAGGCTAACGATTTGGAAGTTTCCAATATGGCCATAGATATTAAGACTGAGATAGAGAAGATTCGTGAACAGATTCAAAATATTGAATAGGGTGAGTAATTTGAACCGATTAATAAACATAGGATTTGGTAATATTGTTAATGTAGAAAGAATTGTGGGAATTATTAGTCCTGAAGCTGCACCAGTGAAGCGAATGGTGCAAAGTGCGAAAGATAATGGACTAGCCGTGGATGCCACCTGTGGTAGAAGAACCAGAGCTGTGATTGTAATGGATAGTGGTCACCTGATGTTATCCGCTTTACTACCAGAGACAATTGCGGGACGTGTTAATCTAAAAGGCGATTCAGAGATTAGTACCCAGGTATTGAAAGGTGAAATTAATGAGTAATAAAGGTGTTTTGACAGTTGTTTCAGGATTTTCCGGTGCAGGTAAGGGAACTTTAATGAAAGCCCTGTTGAATAAATATGATTATCAACTTTCTATTTCTGCTACTACGAGAGCTCCACGTGAAGGAGAAGTGAATGGTAGAGAGTATTTCTTTTTGACAAGAGATGCATTTGAGAGTATGATAGAGAACAACCAGTTAATTGAGTGGGCTGAATATGTGGGGAACTACTATGGAACCCCTAAGGCATATGTAGAAGAACAATTAGAGTTAGGTAAGGATGTTATTCTTGAAATCGAGATACAAGGTGCTCTAAAGGTTAAGGAATTGTTTCCGGATGCGTTATTATTGTTTATTACGCCTCCAAGTATCATGGAACTGAAGAATCGCTTGATTGGAAGAGGAACCGAGTCCTTAGAGGTGATCAATCAAAGACTTTATCGAGCATATGAGGAAGCTAGCTATATGTCACATTATGAATATCTAGTAATCAACGACGTACTAGAGGAATGTGTAGAGCGCACACATCAGCTTATTCAGCAACAACACTTAAAGGTAGAGAAAAATGAAGTTTTTATAGAAGCAATAACAGCAGAATTAAAAGCTATGAAGGAAGGAGCATTTTAATATGTTACACCCATCTTATACAGATTTAATGGCAGTAGTGAATAGTGAGGTTGAGCCAGGAGAACAACCTGTAGTTAACAGTAGATATTCTATTGTTTTAGCAACAGCTAAGAGAGCAAGACAAATTATTGATGGTGCAGAACCTATGGTAGATGCCAAATGTCCAAAGCCATTATCAATTGCAATCGACGAATTATACCAAAGTGACGTTAAGATTGTAAATGATGAAGAAGAAAAATAAATATATGTTTATGAGGGCACTTTCGTTATTTGCGAAGGTGCTTTCATGATACAGGGAGATATGTAGATGAGTGAACAAGAGGGAAGCATAAAAAAGAAAGAACGAGGATGGATAAGCCTGTTAATCTATGTTGTTATAGCACTTCTCATAGCCATAGTAATTAGAACCTTTGTGATTCAGAATGTTCAGGTGGATGGTCCTTCTATGCAAGATACACTATCCACAGGTGATGGGCTTTTGGTAGAAAAAGTAAGTTATCGCTTGCATGGACCAAGATTATATGACATTATTGTATTTAGAGCCTATGAAGAAAATAGAGATACTTATTATATAAAACGAGTGATTGGTACACCTGGAGATATTGTTGAGATCAAGGAAGGTCAGGTGTTTATCAATGGAAGTGTCTTAGATGATCCACAGGGGGAAGAGTATCTATATGAAGCAGGAATTGCTGAAGATGGTATACTACTTGGAGAGGACGAGTATTTTGTATTAGGAGATAATAGATACAGGAGTACAGACAGTCGTTCTAGCGATGTGGGTTTGGTGAAGAAAGATTCTATTATAGGTAGGGCGTTTTTTCGTGTCTGGCCGATAAATAAAATAGGAGTAATTAATTAGAGAAGCTTATTGGGAGGTTAGGTACCATGGATTATGAAAAGCCAGAAGGTGAAATAGATGAAGAAGGTTATGCGGATGATTTTGCTAGGGAGATAGTAGAACTTAAGCCCGATGCCTTAGACGAGTCAGAGCCTATTACGTTAAAGGAACCTGAGAAAAAGAAATCATTGTTAAGAGAACTCTTATTCACTGCCATTTATATTGTGGCTGCCTTATGTTTAGCATTATTACTTAATCGTTTTGTTATACAAAAAGTCGAGGTTTCTATGGAGTCCATGTATGATACGCTTGTAGAGGGAGATCAGCTGTTTGTGGAGAAGGTATCGAATTATTTTTCTAACCCAGACAGGTTTGATATTGTAGTATTTGAAGCTCCTGATGGAAGTCAGCTTGACAATGGGGAGTACTGGATTAAACGTGTTATTGGTTTACCTGGAGACACTATTTGGATGACGGAAGACGGAGTGTATATTAATGGAACTAAGCTTGAAGAAGAGTATGTGGATGGTGAAATGGGTGACCCTGGAATCATAGAGGAAGCATTAACCTTAGGTGAGGATGAATACTTCCTAATGGGGGATAATCGAGCAGTTAGCCAGGATTGTAGAATTATTGGACCTGTGTCTAAAGAAACCATGATGGGTAGAGTGTGCCTAAGAATCTGGCCTTTTAATAGGTTTGGAACAGTGAATTAGAATATGTATGATAAGGAGTTGTGTCACTAGCTATTTTTATATAGTTAGTGACACAACTTTTTTATAATAATTTAGTTGTCCATCTAGAACAATCCCACACCTCAGTAGCTAGACCCTCGTAGAATTCTGGCTCATGGCAAATTAAAAGGATACTACCTTTGTATTCCTTTAGAGCTCTTTTTAATTCTTCCTTGGCATCTACATCCAAATGGTTCGTTGGCTCGTCTAATAGTAGGATATTGGTTTCTCTATTAATTAATTTACATAAGCGAACTTTAGCCTGCTCGCCACCACTTAACACACGAACTTGACTTTCTATATGTTTCGTGGTTAGTCCGCATTTGGCTAGGGCAGATCGTACCTCATATTGAGTGTAGCCTGGAAACTCTGTCCAAAGTTCTTCAATACAGGTATTATTTTTTGCTCCGGTCATTTCTTGTTCAAAATATCCCTTGTATAAATAGTCTCCTAAGTGTACCTTGCCACTTAACGGTGGAAGTATACCTAAGATACTTTTTAATAGAGTGGTTTTTCCAATTCCGTTGGCACCAGTTAATACAATTTTTTGCCCTCGTTCCATAGAAAGGTTTAATGGCTTAGACAATGGTTCGTCATAACCAATCACTAGGTTTTCGGTTTGGAAGATATAACGGCCTGCAGCACGAGCCTCTTTGAAATTAAACTCAGGCTTTGGACGCTCCCCTGCTAGCTCTATTACATCCATTTTATCTAGTTTCTTTTGGCGGCTCATGGCCATGTTTCGTGTGGAAACTCTAGCTTTATTTCTTGCAACAAAGTCTTTTAATTCACTGATTTCTTGTTGTTGGCGTTTATAGGCTGCCTCAAGCTGTGATTTTTTCATTGCATAGACTTCTTTAAACTTGTCGTAATCTCCAACATAGCGATTTAATTCTTGATTTTCCATATGATAAATTAAGTTAATTACACTATTTAAAAATGGGATATCATGAGAAATCAGAATAAAGGCATTCTCGTATTCCTGTAAATAACGCTTTAACCATTCGATATGCTCCACATCTAAATAATTGGTAGGCTCATCTAATAATAGAATATCTGGTTTTTGTAGCAGTAGCTTTGCAAGAAGTACCTTGGTACGTTGTCCACCACTTAAATCTGAAACATCACGGTCTAGGCCTAAATCCATTAAGCCTAAGGCTCTAGCAACTTCGTCTACCTTGGTATCAATAATATAGAAATCATGAGCATCTAGTGTATCTTGAATCTCACTAAATTCCTCCATAATATTACCTAGTGAGGTTTCGTCTGCTTCAGCCATTTGATTACAAAGGTCATTCATTTTCTGCTCTAAAGTGAATAAATGAGAGAAGGCGGAGCGTAACACATCTCCAATTGTCATCCCTTTACTTAAAACGGAATGCTGGTCTAGGTATCCGACCTGAACGTTTTTGGCCCACTCTATATTACCTTCATCTGGCATAAGCTGCCCAGTTACAATATTAAGAAAAGTTGATTTTCCTTCTCCGTTGGCACCTATTAAACCGATATGTTCTCCTTTTAGAAGGCGAAAGCTAACGTCGTGGAAGATAGCACGATCTCCAAAACCATGGCTTAAATTGGTAACATTAAGTATACTCATTACAAAACTCCTTTAACTAGTCGTTTCTCCATTTATTTAAACGAACTTTATTTTCACAAGTACGCTCTATTTTACACGAAATCAATAAAACTGACAAGAGAATTTCTTGAGTGCCTGCGTATGTTTTTATTGGAAGAGAATTTCTAATACAAGGAATAAAAAAAGGGCTTGTCAAATTACTTGACAGCCCATTTTTCTCTATGGGCAGTTTGGATCTACCCTTTCATATATATTTTTATAATTTCCATATTCTGCTTCCGAGTAAATGTTATCTACCATGGAGCTAGTTGGGATACTATACAGATTCTCGTAATAGTCACAGGTGTTTTTATCAATATTTACACTTAAAGCATTAAAGTCTTGCTCGCTATGCTTATATTCTTCCATAGATGAGTCCTCCTAACTTGTTTTTCTTATGATTAGGATTCATCTAAGTCGGCTATTTTATGCATTGTATTATAATACAAAATTAAAGCATGAACTCTTTGATTACATGAGCAACTCCGTTGTTATCGTTACTTAGTGTAATATAATCAGCAACTTCCTTCACCTTTTGCTGTGCATTGGCC
>JAEZQN010000350.1 GCA_023441145.1 Bacillota bacterium | reverse complement strand
GTTTAGAGAAATGACCGATTATGTCACAGTACCTCAAGGAAGATATACCATAAACGTTACAGCAAACAGCAATAATATGTCAGTGTTAATGTTTGAATTAGCGCTAATGAATAATATAATTGGAACGGCTTATGTATTAGGTGATTTGCCAAATCTGATGCCAATGTATGTTATAGATGGTGGAACCTACTTGTGTAAGTAAAGGAATATAGGATATCTCAATTGATATTGTGATTATTAAAGTTAAAGACCTTACATATATTATGTATGGTCTTTTTTTGATCTTATGGATTAGATAATTTAATAAAGTAATTATTTGAATATTCTTAATTATATTAAGAATAAAGAAAAAACCAAAGAATTCATACTTGAATTTGCATAAATGAAGACTCATTTTCTTGAATAATTTATACAATTACGTGCATTGTGGTAAATTATGGGATTATATATAATTACCTCCAATAGAACATGGATGGTTTGTTCTATCAAACAAAAATATTGTAAATGGAGGTATAGGTTATGAGACAATTAGCTATCTATGGAAAAGGTGGAATTGGTAAATCGACAACTACACAGAATCTAACAGCAGGATTAGCTGAGATGGGCAAACAAATAATGATTGTTGGCTGTGATCCAAAGGCAGATTCTACAAGACTTGTATTAGGAGGACTTGCGCAGAAAACAGTTCTCGATACACTTCGAGAAGAGGGAGATGATATCGACCTTGAGCAAATTATGAAAACAGGATATGGCAATATCCGTGGCGTGGAGTCTGGTGGGCCAGAACCAGGAGTTGGTTGTGCAGGGCGTGGTATCATTACCTCCATAAACCTTCTAGAGCAGCTTGGTGCATACACAGATGATTTGGACTATGTATTCTATGACGTACTTGGTGATGTTGTTTGCGGTGGTTTTGCAATGCCAATTCGTGAAGGTAAGGCACAGGAGATTTATATTGTATGTTCTGGTGAGATGATGGCTCTTTATGCGGCCAATAATATATCAAAAGGTATCGTGAAGTATGCATCTACCGGTGGGGTTCGACTGGGAGGATTAATCTGCAATTCTAGAAAAGTAGATGGTGAAGCAGATCTTGTTACTGCAGTTGCAGAGAAGATAGGAACTCAGATGATTCATTTTGTGCCTCGTGATAATGCTGTACAAAAAGCAGAGATTAATAAGAAGACAGTTATTGATTTTTCTCCAGAGGAACCACAAGCAGATGAATATCGAGCATTAGCTAGAAAAGTGGATGAGAATCAAATGTTAGTCATCCCTAATCCTATGAAGATTGATGAGTTAGAGGCAATTCTTATGGAGCATGGTTTAATGGACTAACCCTCCTTTTATATCATGAAAAGGTAAACAAATAAAATCAGGTAAGTGCAGGCAATGGATGCAGAAAGGAGACAGTATGTATTTAGTAAGATCAATTATCAGACCAGAAAAAGTTAATGAGGTTTTATCAGAATTGTTATCTGCTGGATTTCCAGCTGTGACTAAGATGGATGTGTACGGCCGTGGAAAGCAAAAAGGAATTCGAATAGGTGATGTTACATACGACGAGATCCCAAAAGAAATGCTTCTTATGGTAGTACAGGATGAAGACAAAGATGACGCAATTAAGATTATCATGAAGTATGCAAGAACGGGAGAGAGTGGTAATTTTGGTGATGGTAGAATCTTTGTTAGTCCAGTGGAAGAGGCCTATACAATCAGTACGAGAACGAAAGAATTATAGGAGGGGCTGCCATGAAAGAAGTCTTAATAATTGTTAGACTCAATAAATTAAGTCGGACAAAGGAAGCGTTAACCAATGCGGGGGTTCTTGGTTTTACGTGCAGAAAAATAATGGGTAGGGGTAAGAAGATGTACGTATCAGAGCTTTATTCTGTGTTATCTCAGGAGGAATTACCACCATCTCCGATTGGTGAATACTTTACAGAGGGGAGCCGTTTGATTCCCAAACGTCTATTTACCATTATTACGGAGGATGAAGATGTAAAAGCAATAGTAGATGCTGTGATGGAAGTGAATAGTACTGGCAACCCTGGAGATGGCAAGATTTTTGTAATGCCAATTACAGAAGCGTATCGTATACGTGACGGAAAACAGCAAGAAGGATCAGAATCCTATTAGGAAGGAGGGAGAGTAAATGATACCTGGTAATGAATTAAGAGAAAAAGTATTAGAAAAATATAGTGCAAAAGTCTATAGAAATCGAAAGCAGCATATGTTAAGTGTAAACCAAGAAGGGACCAATGAGCTAACAGCTAATGTTCGTACAATTCCTGGCATCATTACCCAAAGAGGTTGCTGTTATGCAGGTTGCAAAGGTGTTGTACTTGGACCTATCAGTGATAATGCTATTATTGTACATGGACCAATTGGATGTTCCTTTTATACCTGGGGGACGAGGAGACATAAACAGGTAGAGTCTGATCGTCATGGAGAACATGCGGACTGTTATGTAGAGTATTGCTTCTCAACTGATATGCAGGAGTCTAATATAGTATTTGGTGGAGAGAAGAAGTTAAAGAAAGCCATTGAGGAGTGTATGAGAATATACAATCCCAAGATGCTCAGTATTTGTTCGACCTGTCCAGTTGGTTTAATTGGAGATGATATTCATGCTGTTGCAAAATGGGCTAGAGAACAGTATCCAGGGTTAATGTGTGTTGCTTTTTCCTGTGAAGGGTATAAAGGAGTTACACAATCCGCTGGTCACCATATTGCATCAAACCAGCTAGTGCGATTTGTAATTGGAACAGGTGATCATAAACCTGAAAAGAAATTCTCTGTCAATATCCTCGGTGAATATAATATTGGTGGTGATGGTTGGGAAACGGAAAAATTACTGAATCGGTGTGGAATCGAGGTTGTCTGTGGAATGACAGGAACAGGGACATATCGTGATATAAAGAACGCTCATTTAGCAGACCTGAACTTAGTTCAATGTCATCGTTCCATAAACTATGTTGCGGATATGATGAGAGATAAATATGGAATCGATTGGATTAAAGTGAACTTTATAGGAGTCAAAGCAACGAAGAAATCCTTAAGAGCCATTGGTGCATATTTTAATGACCCTGAGTTAAGTGCTAGAATTGAGCAGGTAATTGAAGATGAAGAGAGAGCGGTAGCAGATGAGATGGAATACTATGCAAGTAAGCTAAAAGGTAAAACAGCTGCAATCTATGTAGGAGGTTCTCGTTCCCATCATTATCAAGCACTTCTTGAAGATTTAGGGATGACCACCGTACTTGCTGGCTATGAGTTTGCTCATAGGGATGATTATGAAGGACGTAAGGTAATACCTGATATAAAAGTAGATGCAGATTCTAAGAATATTGAGAATTTAACCATTGAGCCAGATGAAAAGTACTATAATCCAGATCGTATTTCGGATTCTCACAGAAAGCAGTTAGAAGAAAATAAAGAGGTAGAGTTAAATGACTATAATGGGATGATTGCTGATATGCAGGAAGGTGCCATTGTTGCGGATGACTTAAATCATTTTGAGACAGAAGAGTTATTAAAAGAATTAAAACCAGATGTATTTTTTTCTGGCATTAAGGATAAGTATGTTGTTCAAAAGGCAGGAATGCTATCAAGGCAAATTCATTCCTACGATTACCAAGGCCCTTATACTTGCTTCCAAGGAGCGTCTAGATTTGGTCATGACCTTGTGATGGGACTATATGTTCCAGCTTGGAGCTTTGTGAAAGCACCATGGAAGAATAAAGCAACCCTTGTGGGACATTTAGGAGGTGAAGTGTAATGCTAAAATATACACCAAAAGAAGTAGTAAACCGAGAGGCACTCGTTATAAATCCATGTAAAACC
>JAEZQN010000347.1 GCA_023441145.1 Bacillota bacterium | reverse complement strand
TCCAACATCTGCGCTAACCGGAACTGTTCTAGTAGCCATTGCCTCATATAGCGCTAATGAGATTCCCTCCATATGTGAGGGCATGAAAAAAATATCGGCTACCTGATAATACTGAAGCATGCTTTGAGAATCTACTTCTCCTTCAAAGCGAACGATATTATTCAATCTGTTCTTCTTGACATATTTTTTAAGTTTTGTAAATAAAGATCCATTCCCCAGTATAATAAAAACAAATGGAGTTTTTGTTTGTTTAGAAATCTTATTAATTATTTCCAAGGCAAGATGTGGCCTTTTCTGGTTAACAAGCCTACCTGCCATAATAATAACTCTATAACCTTCTGGAATATTCAAAGACTGCTTAAGCTCTTCACGCTGAACAGGATCTTCTTTCCAATACTTTTCATCTACATTAATATGGCAGACTTCAACCTTTTGGGGGTCGCTTTTTCTCTTTAGCATCCATTCTCTTAAATGATAGCTAGCAACTATATTTTTATCTAAATAACTATCTATGGCTGCTGTCATCCTAGGATGTCCCCCATCCCGCCAATATTCTTCCTCCATATGGTTATAGGTAAATACCCCTAATTCAGAATGTCTTTCTTTTAACCACGGGATCATCTGATAGCCGAGATAGCTATTTGAAATTAATACCTTGCCAATGCTCCTGCTCTTAATAAGGTAATCTATTATTACCGGAAAATAAGCAACGTCACTCACATATAATGGAAGATTAAATATGTCATCAGTAACATTTGCAAATTCATATAACCAGGAATGATTTGATGGTAAGGTAGAAACAAAGGTAATTTGATAGTTGTATTGCTCACTTAGCTTTCGAGACAAATCAAGATTAAACTTATCTGCTCCACCCATAGTAAACCAGGGAACAATCATCATAAGCCTTTTTGTTTTATCAGAATCATCTTGGGGTATTGCATTTATAATGGATAACTCTTTAAAAAAATGTTTATATGGGTCAATATTTTTCGGAGAGTTCCAATTTTTTTTCCTTAACCAGTACCAAAATTGTTTCAAACTAGGAGGATATTTGAATAATAGCCTTAATTGATAAATTACACGTTGGAAAATATTTATTCTATTTACTCTGCTTTTCTCGTGCCTGCGATACCATATTAAATATTCAGGAATTGTATAACCATGGTATCCCTGTGCCAATAATTTTAACCACAACTCCCAGTCCTCATGAATAACATCTTGATCTTCTGAATATCCTCCACATTGCCACAATATCTCTGTTCTAAAAAGAGCCGTACATACAACTCTATTATGAAATGGCATTGTCCATTCACGCTCAAAGCCCTTTTTCCAAAGATAATTCATATAACCAAAGTTTACTACCCACGAATTAACAAAGGCAACATCCTGATTTGTTTCTAATACAAGAAGAGCCTTTTCGATAAAAGTTGGTTCTATTAAGTCATCTGCATCTAAGATTAAGATATATTTCCCTTCAGCCTGGTTGATTCCTATGTTTCTTGCTTTGGCAGGCCCTAATGTCGATGAATTGTAAATTATTTTAATCCGAGAATCTCTTTTAGCAAGTGTTTTTAAGATTACTATATTGTTATCTTTTGAGTTATCATCAATAATAATCCATTGCCACAAACTAATACTTTGCCGTAGTAATATCTTATAAGTGTCGTTAATATAGTTACCATGATCTTTATGTGCTGTAACCACTGTTACCAGTGGTATATTACTATTTGTAAGCTTATGTTCATTTCCTCTATTATTTGGGACATCAGTAAAATTAGGATTGCGTGGATTTATTCGCATCTACCTTTATTTCTCCTGTGAAAATTCCATGCATGTTCAATTATTTTTTTAATATCGGTGTAACTAGGTTGCCAGTCGAGCATTTTTTGGGCTAAATGACTGCTTCCTACAAGTATAGGGGGATCCCCCAGCCGCCTCTTTCCTTCAACAATGTTAACTTTCGCTCCTGTAACGGTTTGGACAGAATCGATTACCTCTTTAACAGAAAATCCCTGTCCGTTTCCCAAATTAAACGCATGAAAACCACCGTCAAATTGGTACATCCATTTAAAAGCTTTAACATGAGCATCTGCTAAATCGGTTACATGGATATAATCTCTTATACATGTTCCATCCGGGGTAGGATAGTCTGTCCCAAATATTGTTATAGATGTACGTTTTCCCAGAACAGCATCTAATATTAGAGGTATTAAATGAGTTTCCGGGTTGTGATCTTCTCCAATTTGTCCTTCCGGCTCAGCACCCGCAGCATTAAAATAACGCAAACAGGTAGCATTTAAATTGTACGCTTTTGCATAATCCTTCAACATTGTTTCCACCATCAATTTTGACCACCCGTATGGATTAATAGGTTTTTGCAAGTGAGTCTCCGTAATTGGTATCTCTATTGGATCCCCATACGTAGCACATGTAGAGGAAAAAACAAAGTTTTTAACTCCATAGTTTAACATTGTATCTAAAAGAATGGTAGTCTTACTTAAGTTATTGATATAATATTTCGATGGTTCAAGAACGGACTCCCCTACGTAAGTAAATCCAGCAAAGTGCAAAACGCCTATGGGTTGATATTTTTTAAAAATGTTACTCATACCTAACGGATCTCCAACATCAATCACTTCTAAAGGACCCCATTTTACCGCCCTACGATGTCCATAAATTAAATTATCTATAGCTACTGGCTCATAACCGGCTTCAGCTAATGCTTTACAGGTATGTGAACCAATATATCCTGCCCCTCCGGTAACCAGAACCTTTTCACCCATATCGTGCCACTCCTCATAACTTATAATAATGTCTCATTTTTATCTGTATAAGTTACAATATTTTTGTTGCATTTTACATAGAGAAAATTTTTGCATTGCTCTATTAAAACCGGCTTGGCCGTATTGAAATCTTATTTCTTCATTATTAATTAGTTTAATTAATTCTCTGCAAAATTTTTCTGGATCCCTGTTCTTTATTATCAGTCCAGTTTTGTAGTTTATTACTAATTCAGCAACACCACCAGCATCTGTTGAAACTACTGGCAAGCCGCATTTCATAGCTTCCAGCACAACCAATGGCAGACCTTCCCATTTTGAGGTCATTAAAAATATGTCGCCTTCTGCTAGGATTTCAATTACTTCATTTTTACTACCTAACGAAAAGACATGTTTTTCTAGTCCTCTATCCTTTATTTGCTTTTTAAACTTATCTTCAAGTGGTCCGCCACCTATCCAAATAAATTTAATGCCTTCATTAATCCTCTTTACGGTTTTTTCGGCTATGTCAAGCCAAAGAAATGGATCTTTTTGTTCTGCCAGCCTCCCTACCGTGATTATATTATAGCCATTCTTATAAGGCTTTTTAATTAATTTAAAATCAGAGGGTTCAATTTGAATT
>JAEZQN010000336.1 GCA_023441145.1 Bacillota bacterium | reverse complement strand
TACCGATTTTATCACAATGATAATAAAATCTTTCGGATTCTACTTTAATGTGCTTACGAATGGTGTTATAACCTAATTCCTTTAATTTAATAATGTCATATTTTAAAGCTTCGTCACTTGGTTGAGTCAGAAGACTTTCTGGCCAATATCCCTGATCTAACAAGCCATTAAAGAAATATGGTTTATTATTTAAATAGAATCTTAAAATCCCTTTGGAATCCTTCTTCACTGAGTATTTTCTCATGCCAAAATAGGTAGTAACCTGATCTTTACCGTAATTAATTACTACATCATAAAGATTTGGAGTGTCTGGCGTCCAAGGAAGGAAAGAATCTAACTCTACTGTTACTTCTTTATTGGTAGCAACCTCTACTTCTTTTACTAGCGTTCCACTTTGGCTAATACTTAAGTGCGCTTTTTCTGCCACTCCTTTAGTGGAAATCAGAAAACAAACACTACTGTGATCAAAGTCTGGTGTGATGCAAGTATCCACAACGTAGTCATTTTCCACACTTTCTATCCACACTGTCTTCCAAATTCCACTGTTAGGTGTGTAAAACAAGGAGCCATACTTTCCTTTTTTGACTAACTTCTGCTTTCCTCGAGCATGAGGGGCCTCTTCTGTCTTATCAACCACACATAAGGTAAGCTCATTTTCGCCTGGCACAAGCTCCTTTGTAATAGAAAAGGAAAACGGAAGGTATCCACCAATATGCTCTCCTAGCTTTTTACCATTAAGAAATACTTCACATTCCTGATCTACTGCTCCAAAATGCAGGATTACATGCTTCTTACGGAAGTTTTTTGGTAATACAAACTTCTTACGGTAGTGAAGATAATCATCTGGCATAACCACTTGAGATACGCCTGATAAGGATGCCTCTGGAGAAAATGGCACAAGAATTTCACCTGTGTAAGAAGTAACTTCTTTGGATTTTGTAATGGCATAATCCCATTTTCCATTGAGATTAAAATAGCTATCTCTTACGAGGGTTGGTCTTGGGTACTCTTGTAGTACATTGTTCTCCTGAACCTCTTTTCCCCATCTAGTGATCAGTTGTTTCATGCTTTCTCTCCTACCGCTTTCTTTCTAATTTTATGAGACTGGAATACTTCTGTCTGAACTCCTACAGAAATAAGTACTAACACACCCATAATGATAGACTGCCAATGTACAGATATACTGGTTGGAAGGTAGGTAAAGATGGTATTGATAATGAAGTAAATCAACATACCGAAAAATGTACCAGAGAATTTTCCTTCCCCACCAGATAGTTTGACACCACCAATGGCACACATTGCAATAGCATAGGTTTCATAGCTATTACCAGCACTTAAGGTTGCACTACCGGAGCTAGAAGCAAGCAGCACACCAGAAAATGCAGCAATAAGACCAGAACAAATAAATGCTTTTAACTTAATTCTATCAACATCGATTCCCATCATTCTTGCTGCTTCGCCATTACCACCTACCGCATATAATCCCATACCAAACTTCGTATGTCGGGATATATACATACAAATAAAAGTTACAACGAATAGGATAACAATCAAAATGGAAATACCGCTTTTTAAGCTAGGAAATACTCCCGGTAGAATCTTTGCCTTAGCAAAGGTTAAAATAGAACCACTCACTAATACTGATTTTTTTGCAATAATTAGAATAACACCTCTTAAAGCAAATAACATGGCAAGGGATGCAATCCAAGAGGAAATACGCATCTTGGTTACCATAAATCCGATTAAATAACCAGAAACAACGCCTACTAATAAGCCTGCTACAATCCCTAAAACAGGATTGATTTGCCCAACTAGACCCATAACAACGCCACTTAAAGCAAATACTGCACCGGCAGATAAGTCGATTTCACCGCATAAGATAACAAATGTCATTCCTAACGCTAAGAAACCACCATTTTTTGCGGCCTTTAGTAAAATGTTAAATACATTGGCTGTGGATAGAAAATTCTTATCATTAAAAACAATGCTTGCCACTACAACTAAAAGTAAAAGTGCTAAGATTGTACTTTTAGAATAAAACGAATTATAAATCTTTTGTATTTTTTTCATACCTCTTAACCTCTCTACTTTGCTTTCTCTCGCTGGATAAATACCGCAAATACAATGATAATTGCTTTAAATACTTGAGCATACTGGTCCGGAATATTGTTCATAACGCAGGTAAGGGTAATCATCTGCATAATTAAAGCACCAATTACAGTTCCCATAACGCGGGCCTTACCACCAGACATTGGAGTTCCACCAATTACAACTGCTGCAATAGCATCTAACTCTGCCAACTGTCCTAAGGAGCTACCTGCTGCCACAGACGTCTTTGCAGCCTGGAAAACACCAGCAAAAGCTGCTAATATAGCACTTAATCCATATACAATCATCATGGTTCTAGCGGTGTTAATACCAGAAAGAGAGCTAGACTTAATGCTATCTCCAACTGCTTGAATCTGACGCCCTAAAACAGTTTTCTCAATGATAATCCAAACAAGAACAACAGAAAGTATAATTGGTACGATCTGTACTGGTACTACACCACCAATTTTGTAGGTTCCCCAAAGGGCTAACTTAGCACCTACTTCACCTAATCTGTTAAAATAGATGTCTCGACCACCACAAAGTACCTGAGCCACACCACGCACACCAAGCATAAGACCTAAGGTAACTACCATGGCCTGTAATTTTAATTTACCAACCATTACACCGGTGAAACAGCCGATTAGGCAGGACACAATTACAGCAACAATAAGTCCACCAAATAGTCCTATTTCTGTCATAAGCTTAGCAGTTAAAACACCTGCCACTGCCATAATAGAACCAACAGAAATATCAATTCCTCCAGTAGAAATAACCATTGTCATACCCATACCACACAAAATGATTGGACAGATCTGTGTAATGATATTATTAAGATTGTTCATCTTAAAAAAGTTTGGAGTAATAATTGAGTTTAATAATATAAACAAAAGAAGCAATAGGATTGCACTATATTTCTTCATAAATTGAGAATAATTGTGTTTATTCATTATCTTTTACCTCACGTTCACTACCATTTGCAATGGTTTCCATAATTCTATCTTGGTGAATGTCATCTCCTGTCAATTCACCTCTCTTTTTACCTTCACGCATAACAATAATTCTATCGCAATTACGCTCTAACTCCGCTATCTCAGAAGAAATCATAAGTACTGAAATTCCGTTTTGAGAGAATTCCTGAATTAGCTGTTCGATTTCTGCTTTTGCACCAACATCAATACCTCTTGTAGGTTCGTCCATGATCATTAATTTTGGATTCATACACATCCAACGAGCAAGTAATACCTTTTGTTGATTACCGCCACTTAATGTACCAATTGGCTGCTCTGGAGTAGAGGTCTTAATCTTAAGTCTGTTAATGTAGTTGTCTACCACTTCATTCTGTTTCTTTGTATTAACAAATCCAAACTTACTAATCTTCGGAAGAAGAGCAATTGTTAGGTTCTCTTTTACAGATAAATGAGGAATGATACCTTCTACTTTTCTATCCTCTGTACAGAAGCCCGTGCCCATTTTAATAGCATCAGAAGGCTTCTGAATCTTAACTGGGTTGTTATACCAGAACACCTCACCCTCATCTGGTGTATGTACACCAAATAGTACCTGTGCTAGCTCTGTTCTTCCTGAACCAAGAAGACCTGCTAGACCTACTACTTCTCCTTCTTTGATATCAACATCTATCCCGTTTAAGCGCATTCCCTGTTTGATATTTTTTGCGCTAATAATTTCTTTTTTATTTTCAAAATCATAGCCTTGTTTTGTTCTCTCAAGTTTAACTGTATCTTTACCTACCATTAAAGAAATAAGCTTAAATTGATCTAATTCTTCAATATCATATGCACCGACATATTCGCCATCTTTAAATATGGTTAGGCGTTCGCATATTTCAAATATTTCATCTAACTTGTGGCTGATAAAAATAACACTGATTCCCTGACTCTTTAATTTACGAATGATTCTAAATAACACCTGAACCTCTTTAGCATCCAAAGAAGAGGTTGGTTCATCCATAATAACAAGTTTTGTATTAATGCTAACAGCACGAGCAATAGCTACCATCTGTTGAATTGCAGTAGAGTATTGCTTTAAAGGCTTAGTAACATCAATATGAATTCCTAAATCACCTAAGATTCTTTCTGCTTCACTAATCATTTTCTGACGATCAATACGGCCAAACTTAGTTCTTGGTTCTCTTCCTAAGAATAAGTTCTCATAAACAGTCTGAAAGAGTACAAGATTTAATTCCTGATAAATCGTAGAAATACCTACCTCATTGGCTTCAATAGGAGTCTTTGCGTTAATGCTTTTTCCATCAAACATAATGGTTCCAGCATCCTTTTGGTATATTCCAGTTAATACTTTTATTAAGGTGGATTTTCCAGCACCGTTTTCGCCCATAAGTGCATGTACTTCTCCTTTTTTGACCTTTAATTCTACTCCCTTAAGAGCTCTAACCCCTGGAAATGTCTTCTCTAATCCGTTAATATCCAGTAAAACGTCTGACATGGTTGCTCCTTTCAAAAAGAACCACTTCACTATTGCGTGAAGTGGCTCTACTTATCTCTTTAAATAATTTTTAGAATCCTAACTCAACTACAACATTGTCTTTTGTATATAAAGTATCTTCATTTGTAATATGTTCTGGAACTTCTTCCCCATTAAGAATCTTTGTGATAGTTTCTACTACGATTGGTCCAAAGTAAGGAGAACAAGTAGTAGAAGCAAGTTGCTTACCAGCTTTAATATCTTCAAATGCCGCTTTTGTTCCATCAATTCCTAAAGTAAGTATATCTTTGCCCGGTGTTAATCCTGCTGCTTCAATTGCAGTTTTTGCACCTTGTACCATATCATCAGTTACAGCAAATACGGCATCGATTTTTTCGCCACCCTGAGCCTGGATAATGTTTTCCATAACTGCCTGTGCTTTGTCCATTAACCACTCTCCGTCTTGCTCAGCAATGATTTTATATTTATTGGTATCAAGGTTATTTACAAATCCACCTTGTCTATCTGTTGAAGTAGAGGAATCATAACCACCATTGATAACTACGATGTTCCCACCGTTTGGAAGAGCTTCTTGTAACGCTTTTGCACACTGCTCACCTTCCCAAACAAAGTCAGACATAATTGCTGTTGTATAATGAGTACCAGCATCTCCATTACTTCCACGGTCTACTAAAATTACTGGAATTTCATTTTCCATTGCTTCTTGTAAAGCACCTTGTAAACC
>JAEZQN010000325.1 GCA_023441145.1 Bacillota bacterium | reverse complement strand
ATAAATATAAACGCTGAAGATAATTTAGCTTACGCTGCCTAGTGGCAGCTGTCTGACTTAAAGCACCTACACTTTAAACTCAGGCATCGACTTTGTAGGAAACGACACATGCAAAGCTTTGAGCATGCGGGCGTATGATGAAGCTACTGAAATCGAAATTGTGTCAATTCAAGTTCGATAGAGGGAATGTCAAATAATTGACTACGATAGTAGAAGGACAATGAATGGGCTTTTGGACACGGGTTCGACTCCCGTCTACTCCATTATGGAAGATGAAATCCTGGAAGTTTTTATATGCTTCCGGGATTTTTTAGTTACATATCAGACTGAGTAAAAATGAGCACGACTTTAGTCTTGCTAAATAGAAATAATATTGTAAAAT
Organism: Bacillota bacterium; assembly: GCA_023441145.1. GTDB lineage: Bacteria > Bacillota > Clostridia > Lachnospirales > Lachnospiraceae > KM106-2. The sequence continues at coordinate 4,121 of JAEZQN010000325.1, read as the reverse complement.
TAAGTATAGAATTGCAATTTTTACAAGAAAACCTTACAATAGAGATATCATTGTTATATAGGATAATAACTGTAAGCTGTATTTATAAGGTGAATTATCTGGGAGGAAAATAGGATGTCAAATGATAAATGGATAGTACAATGTTATACATTTTCTAATAGTAATGATTATATGAAAGCAAAAAAAGAGCAGGAGACGGTTGCATATATCAGAGCCAATACGAATCTTGCTAATATAAAAGTAGTTGCCAAATTATATACAAATTTAATTGAAAAAGAGACTTTTGATACAATTATTGGGTATAATTTTCTTGAGGAGTTACGACAATTGCTTCTAAAGGAGGATATCTTAACAGAAGATTCCCTTCCACCTATTCCTATTAAGATAAAGGAAGAGAAATCTCTTAGTGAATCAGCAGCTAATAGACAAGTAGATAAATATAAGAGATTATTCGAAAAGGTAAATCGTCAGAAGAAAATTAGCCTATTTGCAAATTTCTTATTAATTATTGTTATTGTTGCTATGATGATATTAACTTTACTGACTAATAATAATGATGAAAGTAAAATTGAAACAGAGATTCTTAACAAGTATTCCTCTTGGCAACAGGAATTGCAGCAAAAAGAAGATGAGATAGAACAGAGGGAAGAACTATTAAATCAACTACAGGATGGCGAATAGAAGATATCTTATGAGGAGTAGTTTTTCACAATTTCTTCATAGAAGTATGGTAGTCTAGAAGTATTAGATAGTTTATATCATTAGTTTACTTCTTTGATGGAAAGGGCATGGTGAATAAAATGAGTGGCTTAAAGATTCTAGTAGTAGATGATGAAAGCAGAATGAGAAAACTAGTTCGGGACTTTTTGGTTCGTAGCAATTATGAAGTAATAGAGGCAGAGAATGGGGAACAGGCAGTGGATATTTTCTTTGAAAAGAAAGATATTTCACTAATTATCCTTGATATTATGATGCCGAAAATGAATGGTTACCAGGCATGTAAAGAGATTCGTCAATACTCCAAAGTACCAATTATTATGTTGACTGCTAAGAGTGAAGAACGAGATGAACTTTTAGGATTTGAGTATGGAGTAGATGAATATATATCTAAGCCATTTAGCCCTAAAATACTTGTGGCAAGAGTAGAAGCGGTTCTAAGGCGTTCAACTAGCGATGAAAATAAAGTATATGAAATTGGTGGAATTACCTTGGATAAGTCAGCTCATTTGGTAAAGATTGATGGTCATGAAATAGAGCTTAGCTTCAAGGAATTTGAACTATTAACTTATTTTATTGTGAATCAAGGAGTGGCTCTTTCAAGGGAGCGTATTCTTAATAATGTATGGAATTATGATTACTATGGAGATGCTAGAACTATTGATACTCATGTAAAAAAGCTTCGTAATAAAATGGGTGATAAGGGTGATTATATAAAGACAATATGGGGAATGGGATATAAATTTGAAGTATTATAGGGATGGAGGAAATAATAATGAAGCATTCCATTCGAGTAAAGATGATAATAAGCTTAATAGTCTTATTATTAGTTTCTATTCTTATTTTATGGTTCCTTAATGTTAAGTTCTTACCAGATTATTATGTACGTTATAAGGTTAAGACGATAGAAGAGATGCGTTTAAAGGCGGAAGATATATTTGTAAAGTATTTAAACAGTCCAGATGTATCTAAGGATGATTACTTCTCTAGTGTTATGAGTAGGTTAGAGGGCAATAATAATGTATCAATCAACATTTTTACATTACGTAATAATTTGCTAGCACAGCAAACAATATATTATTCAGATTATCCGCTGAAAATGAGTGGTCCACAAATTACTATTATGCAGGACCGTATCAATAATTTTTTTAAGTCCAACACCAATCCAGAGGTGGAACAGCTCATTTCTGATGATCAATACCATTTAATAAAGGTATATGATGACACCTCTCAAACTGATTATATTGATTTATTTGGTGTGATAAATAATTCTCAGCATTTTATCTATATCAGATCAAACTTAGATGGAATCTATGAAGCTGTCAATGTCTCCAATCGATTTTTGTTTTATGTTGGTATCATTGTGGTGATTATAGGTAGTCTTGTTATGCTCCTAATTTCTAATAATTTCACTAAACCTATCTATGATCTTTCTCATATTGCTTATGCTATGTCTAATTTGGACTTTTCTATTAAGTATGAGGACAATAGAAAGGATGAGCTTGGCTTATTAGGCAACAGTATTAATACGATGTCAGAGCAGCTGGAATTGACCATTTCTGAATTAAAATCAGCGAATAATGAATTACAAAAAGATATTGCAAAAAAGGTTGAAATAGAGGAGATGCGTACAGAGTTTCTGTCGAATGTGACTCATGAACTAAAGACACCGATTGCTTTGATTCAAGGATATGCAGAAGGCTTAAAGGATAACATATCAGATGATACAGAAAGCAGAGAGTTTTATTGTGAAGTAATCATTGATGAAGCAATGAAAATGAATAACATGGTTAAGAAATTACTTTCCCTAAATCAAATTGAATCAGGAAACAATGCAATAGAATTCAATCACTTTGACATTATGCAGGTAATCAAATCTGTTGTACAAACTTTTGAAATTGTTGGAAATCAAAAGATGGTTACCTTTATGTATGAAGGTGAGGCGGAGTGTTATGTTTGGGCTGACCAATATATGATTGAAGAAGTTATCACAAATTATATTAGTAATGCCATGAATCACGTTAAAGATCCAAATATCATTAAGATTAAACTGCATATAATTAGGGATGGAATTGTGAGAGTATCTGTTTTTAATACTGGTGATACTATTCCTGAAGAAGATATCGAGAATATATGGAGAAAGTTCTACAAAGTCGATAAAGCAAGGACAAGAGAGTATGGAGGCAATGGAATAGGTTTAAGCATTGTCAAAGCTATTATGGATGCTCATAATCAGCAATATGGTGTTTTTAATACTGAGGATGGCGTAGAATTCTGGTTTGAATGTGATGGACAGGTAAAATAGTGGGAATCATAATTGGTTTTTAATTGAGATTATTGCAAAATTTTATATTATCATTGTTTTCAGTCGGGTTTAGTGTTAGAATTATAAATAATAATAGCTATTATTTAGGAGGCCACATATGAAGAAAACATTTATATTAGCACTAGTTCTTATGGGTTGTTTTTTGACTAGCTGTGCCAAAGAAATCCCATTGGATAATACAAATAATGAAGTGGTCGCTGAATATGTGGCTGACCTGTTGTTACGTTATTGTTCTGATGATGTTAAGAAGCTAGTGTATACAGAACCAACAATGAGTCCAACAGAGCCACCTAAGGTAGAAGCGACACCTATAGCTACTCCAAATGCTACAGCAACTTCGGAGGTAAAACCTATAGAAACTCAAAAGTCGGACAAACCTTCCGCCTCACCAACAACTTCGGGTAACCCGAATACTACCACTAATCTCACTGTAAACACTACTCCTGTTAGCTTAAGTGATATTTATGGAGTTGAGGATGTTTCAATATCCATAAAAAGTAGCAAAGAACATGTATCTTATCCAGAGAATGCTTCAGCTTATTGTATTACAGCACAGCAAGGATATAAATTATATATAGTAACTCTTGCTGCTAAGAATAGCAGTAATAAGGAAGTTGATTTTAAGTTGGGCGAGAAGGGGATTACATATCATCTTTATTTGAACAATAAATGGTATACTTCTTTAAGTACTATTTTAGAGAATGATGCACAGTATTTAGATGTAAACCTTACTCCAGGTGAGTCTACAGACTTCTTAGTTGCTTTTGAGATAGAGGATAAAGCTATTACAAAGGATACTAGTTTAGTATTATTACAAGACAAGAACTCTTGCGAGCTTAAGTTAAATTAATTATGTGAATAAGATGAAGGAGTGGGATTATGGAATTCGTAGAGAGAAAGAGAACAAGACTTTTTGGCTTACCTTGGACTTTTACTAAATATACAGTGGATGAAAATAAGGTAACAATTAAGTCTGGTTTTCTTAGCATTGTTGAAGATGATGCATATATGTATAAAATTCAAGATGTAAGACTGATTCGAAGTTTCTTAGACAGAATTAATAGGACAGGTACTGTAG
>JAEZQN010000239.1 GCA_023441145.1 Bacillota bacterium | reverse complement strand
ACAGATACCTTTGAAGGAATATTAAACGCTCTACATACGGAAATAAGACCGCCCATTGTACGAGCCTTTGAAACAACTTCATTGAGTGTCTGTGTTGGTAGAACTGCGGCTGCACTCGTCATAGTATCAAATACACTCGCTCTTTTTTCAGCTTCTTTAAGACCTTCATTAAATACTTTAGTCTCAAAGTCTGTCATTTTTTGCCCTAAAAGAGATTTGTAAAAAGCACTTCTGTACTCTTTACTTCCTAATACATCCTCTGGCATCTGCTGCTCTTTGTTTTCAAAGTTCATTCCTGTAATAACATTAAAGTTATTAGTTGGTTGTTGTTGACTTCTTTCTTCAATGTTTAACTTAGCTTGTTTAAGTCCTTCAAGTTCAATATTAAGTGAATTAATATCAACATTTGCATTGCCATCAATCTCCACTTTAATGGCTGCTGCTCTTGCTTCAATTTCTGTAAGTCCTTTACCCATATAATAATTAAATGCTTCTGCTACTGTTTTAAATTTCATAATCTCCTACCATCCTTTACTCATAATTTGATTTACTTTAATTCTTAATTGGTTTAATTGAATCTGTTTACCCTGTGCTTCTACCATCTGCGATCTAGCTTCTACCGAAGTCGTTTGATATGCTGGAAATGGTACGACACTACATTCATAAACTTTTGCTATTTTACTGATAGTACGTGTATTAGTTTTAGGATCATAAGTGCTGCCGCCATCTGGTACCGTAAAACTAAATGACATACCGTTTAAATCACCTCTACATACTGCCGTATGAACTGCTCTAGCTTCTTCCGTATCTGGTAAATTGGCTCTCATATGTAGTCCTTCACCATCAACACTAAAATCCATAGTCTTTGGTGTTCTTGCTAGTGGTAATTTATTGGTATCGTGATTATATAACAAGCGTATGTCCGTTAAATCTGCCCCATCTAACGCTCCACGCTTAATTATCTCTGTATAACTTCCCATCATGTCATTTATGACCGTAGGTGTTTCAAATACTATAGGTGTACCTACAAGCTGCAAATTTTCATTACTCTGTAGTTTGCTGTTCCTTGTCTCCTTCATCTTGCTTATCTCCTTCCTTTGCTTTATTCATCTGGTACTTATCAACTATATCTGTAGATACTACATTTAATGTCTGAACTCTTCTGTCTCCTCCTTCAACCGCTGGAAGATTTAATATTTCAAGTGCTTGGTTAATAGTAAACAATCCTAAAGGCATTAACTCCTTCAAAATATTTGTCTTTGTTGTATTACTTGCAAATTGTAGCCTATTAGCTTCTAAAAGAATCGAATTCCCAAAAGCTTGTTCCCTCTTGGTAAAAATCTTTTCAGTTAATTCAAGACTAAATTGTAATGCCAAAGGCTCAATAACACTTTCGTAAAATGCTGCCCATTCATTTTCATCATATGTACTATCTACTATCTTTTCAGATATACCCAAATACTCATAAATCTTTTGTTTTACCGCCTGTAGCTGCTTGTCATCTATTGTGGTGCTTTGTGAATCGAGTGGTATATATTCAGCCTTGCTATCTATAACCGCCACACCACCAGAATTTGATATATTCAAATAGTCTTTTATAAAGGCTTCTTTCTCTGCATTTAATTTCTCTGGACTTAATACTTGATTATACTTTAATACACCTCTTAAAGTTGCACTTAACTCAATAGAATGCTCCATTCCTTGACTCTGTGCGTGTGCTAAATCCAAAGTTGATATAATAGCTGAATTACTATCACCTAATAAATCATTTGAATTGAAGAAACGTCTTAGCGTAAAGACTTCAATAAACTTTAGTATTAGCACTTTGCCACTTGCAAAAATGAATTTACAATACAGTTCTCCTGTTGGATCTGTGACATATTCCATCTGTTGTGGTCTTAGTGGATATATAGCAACTAGATTCCCTCTATCATCCTTCTGCAAGTAGGCAAAGGCATTATTATATAAATAGTAATGTGTTACTAATTTATATATCAGATCATAAGCGGTCATAAATGGATTAGGTCTTACTTGAAGTATTCTGTTTAATGTGCTTAATCCTCTATTTCTTTGATCTTCAATGGTAATTACATGAGTAGGCTTTAATTTAGCTGCATTCCTTGCAATTGCATCAACTGCGGCTCTATAAATATCACTCTCATACGCATTACCGCTAAATGGTGTAAATATTGCCTGTTGTCCATTCATTACCTCTACACGCTCAATTTGCGTAGGTGCTTTATTTCTGTTTTTAAATATGCTCTTTAAAAATCCCACTATTTCACCCCTCTTTAACAAAATAAAAAAGACACGGTAATAATCTGCTATGTAGTTTTATCTACACTGCTAATTATTCCCGTGCCTTTTAATTGGCTTCCCTTCCCAACCTTTTGGGAAGATGGTACTTGTCCGATATTCATATATTTTTATTATACCATAATATGTTTGGATTGCAACTATGCCTTTAATTCACCTTTTACATAAACTTCTTTATGGCTTTTCCTTTCATATTCTTTTGAAACACTCTTTATTATCAAAACTCCTCTAAGTCCTTCAAGCAATCTGTTTCGTTCTTGTAAATCTGTGTAACTCATTGTAAGTTTTACCATAAAAACCTCTTTTCTGTATTTTTCAAGCACACCCTTAATATAAAATTATAATGGAGAGGTATTGAAATCTCGGCTCTCGGTCTACGAGAAATTCATTTATTAAGTTAAATGTGGGGGGATTAACTTCTAATTTCTCGACCTTCTGCTGCTCCACTCACTTTTTAGTAGACGATTACCATTTTTATTCTTGAGTTTAATTCAATCTCTACTTCTATTAAACTAAACCTTTACTTTCAATGAACCTGTTTCCAACACTTACCTCAACTTTCACTCTAATCACCTTTATACTTACACAATGTAACTATCTAATAAATATTAAACATTAGAATATCTTTATCCTATTCATATCCTTGTTGATTTCATCCTGTTTCTTTCCTATATATCTAAGTGTTACACTTGGATCACAATGATTATATATCTGTTGTAACCCTACTATATCCCCTATCTGCTCATAGTATATATGTCCAAATGTTTTCCTAAGTGTATGTGTACCTATGCTACATAGTCCAAACTCTTCCCCTACTTGATTTAATATCTGGTATGCTCTAGCACTACTTATAGGCTTTCTCCTTCCTTGCTTATCCCTCTGTCTGCTAATGATAAGGTAATCCTTCAAGTCTAGATCATAGATATCAATATACTTATCTATCTCTTTTCTTACAAATGGATTAATTGGAAATGTCCTTCTCTTCCCTGTCTTTTTTTCTCTTATAGTGATTTCTTTTTTATCTTCAACATCAATTACTCTTAAGCTTAAAATATCACTTATTCTTAGTCCACTATAGACACCAATTAACCCCATGATGTAATCTCTTTCACTTTTCTTTTTAAGTTCCAACAAGAAAAGCTTTAATATCTTAATGTCTCTTATTGGCTCTACAATATTCATTTTACATATACCTCCTCATTTGCTTTTTATTTTTTAAAAATATCTTTTGTACTACCTCCTTTAAATCTTCTCTTACCTCTGCCTTTTTATCCTTTAATCTTGCGGACACATCATTTTCATAATAATTTATTTCTTTACCTGTTGCTGGACTTTTTATCCTATAACCTTCATCATTTAACCATTTAGCAATATTTTTTACATTTTCCATCTCTAGATATTTTTTATAAATAATAGTATCAAGATTTGCTCCCACTGGAATAGGCTCTAAAC
>JAEZQN010000194.1 GCA_023441145.1 Bacillota bacterium | reverse complement strand
GGTTTTCTATAAAATTCAATTAGATGAATTGCTGCGTTACTAATACGTGCAGCCATCTTGCTTTTACCCAAATTCTCAGCCTTGTAATTGCTATCATAAGCACAATAAAGGAAGAAGTCTATTAAATCAGGAACGACTGCCTCTGCACCTTCTGCCTCAAGTTGATCCACCAAATAATTATTAGCAGCTGGTAAGAACTTAACGAGAATTTCACCTACAACACCTACACGTGGTTTTACAATATCTAAGCATTCTAGCGTATCAAAATCATGAACAATGCCTTTAATATTTTTCTTGAATTCACTTCGTTTTCCATTAGAAATAGAGGCGATACAACGAGCCTTCCACCTCTCGTATAACTCATTTGCAGAGCCCTTTACTGCTTCATATGGTCTTACTCGATATAATACTCGCATTAAAAGGTCACCGTATACCAATGCTTGCATAGCTCGATTTAGAATTTTAGGTCTATACTTTAAACCAGGGTTTTTTTCTAATCCTTGGGCACTAAGTGACACTACAGGAATCTGAGACATCCCTGCTTTTTCAAGAGCTCTACGGATAAAACCAATATAGTTTGTTGCTCTACATCCACCACCAGTCTGTGTAATAATAACTGCTACTTTGTTTAAGTCGTATTTACCAGATAGTAAGGCTTCCATTATTTGACCAACAACAATAACAGAAGGGTAGCAGGCATCATTATTAACATACTTCAGACCACAGTCTACAACTTTTCTTTCATCTCCATTAAGAATTACCGCATTATAACCACATACTTTGAAGGCTTCTTCTACAAAATCAAAGTGTATTGGTGACATCTGAGGACAAAGAATAGTATAGTTATCCTTCATATCCTCTGTAAATACTACTCGGTGATGAGCACTGTCTTGAACACTCACTTCTACATGCTTCTTTTCTCTGTCTTTAACCGCAGAAATTAAAGAACGAATTCGAATTCTTGCTGCACCGAGATTATTTACTTCATCAATTTTTAAAACAGTGTATATTTTATTTGATTTCACAAGAATATCATTTACTTGGTCAGTAGTAACAGCATCCAATCCGCATCCAAAGGAGTTTAGTTGAATGAGGTCTAAATTGTTCTTTGTTCGAACAAAGGATGCAGCGCCGTATAGGCGTGTATGGTACATCCATTGGTCCATGACGATAGTAGGGCGATCCACTTTTCCAAGATGGCTCACACTATCTTCTGTTAATACTGCAATTCCATAGGAAGTAATCAGCTCTGGTATACCATGGTTGATTTCTTTGTCAATGTGATAAGGTCTTCCTGCTAATACAATTCCACGTTTTCCAGTCTTATCGAGGTAAGCAACTACCTCTTCCCCTTTTTGGCGAATATCATCGCGAACTGCATTTAACTCTGTATAAGCTAGATGCACAGCCTCCTTTAATTCCTGTGCAGAAATATTTTTAGGCTTTGCAAATACCTTTAATAGTTGGTTGTATACAATTTCTTCAGTCTCAAATGAAAGAAATGGATTTTCATAAACAATGGAAGAATCATTTAATTCTTCTACGTTGTTTTTAATGTTTTCGCCGTAAGAGGTTACAATAGGGCAGTTGTAACTATTGTTAGCGGTTTCGTCCTCTGTTCTTTCATATGGAATACATGGATAAAAGATGTATTTTAGGCCTTCTTTAATTAACCACATAATATGTCCATGAGCTAGTTTGGCTGGATAGCATTCAGATTCAGAAGGAATTGATTCTATTCCTAGCTCGTAGATTCCACGGTTAGATTCAGGGGAGATAATTACTCGATAACCTAACTTCGTAAAGAAGGTGAACCAAAATGGATAGTTTTCATATAGATTAAGAACACGCGGTATACCAACAGAGCCCCTATATGCATCTTTTTCAGATAATGGAGTGTAACCAAAGGTTCTTTCATTTTTATACTCAAATAGATTAGGTACATCTTCATGATGCTTATCTTTACCTAAGCCTTTTTCACAACGGTTTCCTGAAATAAAGCTACGTCCTCCAGAAAAACGATTGATTGTAAGACGGCAGTTATTGGTACAACCTTTACACCTGGACATAACAGTATCAAATTTTAAGTTATTAATTGCCTCAATGCTAAGCATTGTGGTTTCTTGTCCTTCATAGTGCTCTCTAGCGATAAGAGCTGCACCAAAGGCACCCATGATACCAGCGATATCTGGTCTAACAGCATTACAGTTAGAGATAATCTCGAAGCTACGCAATACGGCATCATTATAGAAGGTTCCACCTTGTACTACGATATTATCTCCCAAATCTTTAGGATCTGTAATCTTAATTACCTTTAATAAGGCATTTTTAATAACAGAATAAGCCAAACCTGCAGATATATCAGCCACACTTGCGCCTTCTTTTTGTGCCTGTTTTACTTTGGAGTTCATAAATACAGTACAGCGTGAACCTAGGTCGATTGGGTGTTTAGCAAATAAAGCTACTTTAGCAAAGTCTGCTACCTCATAATTAAGTGATTTGGCAAAGGTTTCAATAAAGGAACCACAGCCTGAGGAACAAGCTTCATTAAGCTGAACACTATCAACAGTTTGCTTTTTGATTTTGATACACTTCATATCCTGGCCGCCTATATCCAGAATACAGTCTACATTTGGTTCAAAGAAAGCAGCAGCATAGTAGTGGGCAACTGTTTCAACCTCTCCCTCATCTAGGAGAAGAGCGGATTTTATTAATGCTTCGCCATATCCAGTAGAACATGAGCGTACAATAGTAGCCCCTTCAGGAAGAAGAGAGTAGATTTCCTTTATTGCTTTTATGGTGGTTTTTAAAGGACTTCCATTGTTGTTGCGATAGAAGGAATATAGTAGAGAGCCATCTTCACCAACAAGAGCAGCTTTTGTTGTGGTAGAGCCAGCATCGATTCCTAGATAACAATTACCTTTATATGTAGATAATTTATCTTTTTTAACAGTATGTTTAGAGTGTTTCTTAAGGAAGTCTTCATAATCAGTCTCATCCTTAAATAACGGTTCTAACCTAGTAACTTCAAAATCAAGTTTTATTTTTTGCGATAGTAGAGTTATCAAATCGTCAAAAGAAGTAAAACCTTCTTCTGTACTGTTGATAGCACTTCCAATAGCTGCAAAGAGATGAGAGTTCTCTAAATCCACAGTAGTTTCGTCAGTTAAATTTAAGGTTCGTATAAAAGCTTGCTTTAACTCTGTTAAGAAATGAAGAGGTCCACCAAGAAAAGCCACATGGCCTCTAATTGGCTTTCCACAAGCAAGACCACTGATTGTCTGATTGACTACGGCCTGGAAAATTGAAGCTGATAAATCAGGTTTTGTAGCACCTTCGTTAATTAATGGTTGTATATCCGATTTGGCAAAAACGCCACATCGTGCCGCAATAGGGTAAATTGCTTGATAATCTTTTGCATATTCATTCAAACCTGCGGCATCTGTCTTTAAAAGAGTTGCCATCTGGTCAATAAAAGAACCGGTTCCCCCGGCACAGATACCATTCATT
>JAEZQN010000170.1 GCA_023441145.1 Bacillota bacterium | reverse complement strand
ATAGGATTAATGCTTCACATGGGTGTTTTGAGAAAAAGCGATAATCAAAGAAAACCCTATACCATCATAAAGTCTGCAAATGAAATACAAACTTTGCTATGTGACTATACGTTGCATTTACATAGATGATGTGTTAACAGGTGGTATGCCTCAGATGGTATTGGAGTACATTTTAAAGGAAAAAGGAATTGATCCAGATAAGGATGTCACCATTATTCAGAATATTGATTTTGGATTGACAGGAGAAGCATTTGCTTCTGGTACAGGAGATTACACGGTGGAATTTGAACCTGCTGCTTATAAGCTTGAAAAGGAAGGGAAGGGTTTTGTAGTAGCAAGTCTTGGTGTAGAAAGTGGTATGGTACCTTATACTGCTTATTCTGCAAAGAAGAGTTATATCAAGAAGCATCCAGAGATTATTCAAAGCTTTACAAATGCAATACAAAAGGGGTTGGATTATGTAGCTTCCCATGACTCTGCGGACATTGCCAAAGTGATTAAACCACAATTTAAAGAAACCGATATGGATGCCCTTACTAGCATAGTAGAGCGTTATCGTTCACAGAATACTTGGAAGGAAGACACGGTGTTTAAGCAAGAAAGCTTTGATTTATTACAGACAATCTTGGATAAGGCAGGGCAATTAGATAAGAAGGCAGATTACAATTTATTGGTCAACACCGAGTATTCTTTAAAGTCAGCAAAAAAATAGCTAGAAAGAATAAAGACTGTTGCAGCCCATGCAACAGTCTTTGTGGTTAATATAAGTATCAATTATTCTTCATCATCAGAGGAGAACTCAATGTCTTCGTCATCAAAGTCATCTTCTTCGTACTCTTCATCATCAAAATCTTCAAGGTAGTCAGGAGAGAAATGCTTATAAACTGCATACGCAATTGCAGCTACAGAGATTACTGCACCAATAATCGCTAATACTACAATAAAAGTACTGTGTTTTTTTTCGTTCTTTTTATTCATTAATTCTCCAAGCTTCATTGCGTTTAATAAATCTTCTAATTTATTCACACTAACACGACCTTTCTTTTCAGTATTGGTAATAGTATACCACAAAGGGGTAAATTTTACTATCCTTTGCTATTATAAATTTAATATTACAAAATGAATTACTGAAATCTTATATTTTGCGTAACTTAGCAAAGGAGGCAATCATCTTCTTTACACCATTACTATCGAATAAGACAGTTACTTCATAATCATTTCCCTTTGGCGTCATCTGTGTGACTACCCCAGAACCAAATTTAATATGAGTAACGCTATCACCAACGGTATAGTCTATGCGATATGGACTATTTGTAGAAGTATTTGCCTTTGGTTTATCAAAGGTGGTGGAGTTGGTAGCTTTTAAAGATTGACCAAATCCCTTTTGAATGAGAGGATTATTGCCAAATAGGTTATCAGCAGATTGACTTACATAGGAAGGACTATAAGACCTGCCCGTGTAGCTATTATCAAAGCTGTTGTCAGTACTTCTTCCATAAAACTTATCATTGCCCGGGGTGATATTCTCCTTGAGAAGGTGTCTTGGAATCTCCCTTACAAAGCGGGAAGGGCGGTTAAATTGCGTTTCCCCTCGTACCATACGACTCTTAGCGCAGCTTAAATGAAGCTCCTTCATTGCCCTTGTAATTCCTACATAGCATAGACGACGTTCTTCTTCAACTTCAGTAGGGTCATCGCCATTGATGGACATATAGCTTGGGAATAAACCATCCTCCATACCAGCGAGATAAACGTAAGGAAATTCTAGACCTTTGGCACTGTGAAGAGTCATTAAGATTACGACATCATTACTTTCCTCAAGAGAGTCAATATCTGCTACTAGGGCAACCTCCTCTAAGAACCCATCTAAGGTTGGTAGATCTTCACTGTTTGCCTCGTAGGCAATGATTTTGTTACGAAGTTCATCAATGTTTTCAATACGTCCCTGTGCTTCCTCAGTACCTTCTTTCTCTAGCTCCTCAAGGTAGCCAGTGGCTTCTAATACTTCGTCATATAAATCGCTTAAAGAACATCCAGGGGAATGCGCTTTTTGTTTTAGAATTTCAATCATACTGACAAAAGGAGAAAGCTTATTCAGTGCTCGGCTCAGCCCAGGAATACTTTCTGCATGCTTCAGTGCAGTATAGAAACTGATTTCATTAGTTAAAGAGTATTCTGTAATCTTGTCTATTGTGGTAAGACCAATACCTCTTCTAGGAATATTAATAATTCGTTTGACTGCTAAATCATCCATCCCATTATTAATAGTTTTTAAGTAACCCAGCATATCCTTTACTTCTTTTCTCTGATAGAAGTTAACGGCACCAACAATTTTGTATGGTAGATTATTACGAATTAATTTCTCTTCAAAGATACGAGATTGGGCGTTGGTTCGGTACAGAATGGCAAAGTCCTTATTTTCACAACCATCATTACGTATCTTATTATAGATATCGCAAACCACTTCATCGGCTTCTTCGTACTCATTGTTATATTGTGTAAAGAAGATAGGATGCCCATCCTCATTAGCTGTCCAAAGAGTCTTATCCTTGCGACCGCAATTATTTTTAATCACTTCGTTAGCAGCGTGTAATATATTTTTGGTAGAGCGATAGTTTTGCTCCAACTTAATTACTCTAGTATTTGAAAAGTGTCCTTCAAAGTTAAGGATATTCATAATGTTGGCACCACGAAACTTATAGATACTTTGGTCGTCATCCCCAACTACACAAATGTTGTGCTCAATCTCACCATCCTCGTTCACCGTGGAGGAAAGCAAGCGAATCAATTCAAATTGGGCAGTATTGGTGTCCTGGTATTCGTCTACCATGATATATTTAAAGCGTTGCTGATACTGAGCTAGGACATCCGGACAGCTACGAAATAGTTCACAGGTTAGGACAATTAAGTCATCAAAGTCTAAGGCATTATTGGCTTTTAAACGTTTTTGATATTCTTTATAGAGTTCTGCAATCTTATGTTGTTTATAGTCTCTTCCTGCGTTTCGCTCAAATTCATCTGGCCCAATAAGCTCATCCTTTGCGGAACTTATTACAGAAAGTACAGCACGTTCTTTATAGTTTTTAGGATCTAAATCTAGATACTTGATGATGTCCTTCATAAGGCTTTTTTGATCGTCTGAATCATAGATAGTAAAGCTTTTGTCATAACCAAGGCGATCTATGTGCCGTCTTAAAATTCGCACACAAGTAGAGTGGAAGGTACTAACCCAGATATATTCAGAACCATAACCAACTAACTTGTCCACACGTTCGCGCATTTCCTTGGCAGCTTTGTTAGTAAATGTAATAGCTAGAATATTCATTGGATTGACTCCAGTCTGCTCAATGAGATATGCAATACGATGAGTCAACACTCTAGTTTTACCAGAACCAGCACCAGCTAGTAGAAGAAGAGGGCCTTTGTTATGCTTCACTGCCTCATATTGTTCAGGATTTAAAGAATCATATATATTCATGTTATATCACCTTTTCCATTCAAACATTATTTCACAATTATAGCATTATCATAGGAGGCTTACAACTGATAATAGCTAGAAATTGTTTGTTACATATGGCAATTTTCTATTTACATGTAGTAATGAATACTATATAATGAAGGTTATGAGGTGATGATTGTGGGTAAAGATAATGAAGCATATATCATGCGTATTATTAGTGAATTGAATAAGATTGATTATATCAAACCAGATGATATACCAAATATTGATTTATATATGGATCAAGTGACAACATTTATGGACGAGCATCTAAAGGCATGTAAGCGTTACGAGGATGACAAGATGCTAACTAAGACTATGATTAATAAC
>JAEZQN010000160.1 GCA_023441145.1 Bacillota bacterium | reverse complement strand
CCTCCATACCCTATAGTACCTTATAATCTCCACTTGCTACACAAGCTTTTATTAAGTTTGTAGTACCAGAACGCCCCAATGGAGAACCTGCAGTTAATACAACCACATCTCCTGCATCAACATAGCCTGCATTCCAGCTAGCTCTTAATGCATGATCAAAGAGACTTTCTATATCACTTTCTTCATTGATAAGGAGAGGTCGAACCCCCCAAGACATGTTAAGTTGTCTACATACATGCTTCTCTGTGGTACATCCAATAATCTGACAATCTGGACGGTATCTAGATACCATTCGAGCAGTCTGTCCGGATTTGGTTACGGTTATAATGGCCTTCGCAGATAAATCCGATGCTGTTGTACAGGTTGCATGAGAAATCGCATTGGTGATATCTGTTCGATCGATACCACTCCCTTTGTAAAATACTTGTCTATAATCTACATCTTCCTCAGTTCGAATGGCGATACGAACCATAGTCTGTAATGCTTCAATTGGGTACTGACCAGCAGCTGTCTCTCCTGATAACATAATAGCACTCGTTCCTTGATAAATGGCATTGGCGACATCTGTAGTCTCTGCCCTAGTAGGTCTAGGATTTTTCATCATAGAATCTAACATCTGTGTCGCAGTAATTACCTGTTTTCCTGCTCTATATACCTTTTCAATCAACATTTTTTGAATAACAGGAACATTTTCAAGTGGTATTTCTACACCCATATCACCACGAGCAATCATAATTCCATCCGCTACTTCTAGGATCTCATCAATATTTTCTACTCCCTGCTGATTCTCTATTTTGGCTATAATATTAATAGTAGTGCATTTCTTTACCTTAAGAATATCCCGAACCTTTTTCACATCATTTGCAGAACGAGTAAAGGAACAAGCAATAAAATCAAAGCCTTGCTCAATGCCAAATAGTATATCATCATAATCCTTCTTACTGATAAATGGCATGTTTATTTCTACACCTGGAACATTAATTCCCTTACGATTGGATATCTTACCATCGTTAAGTACTCTACAAATAATATCAGTATCTGTAAGTTTTTCAACCTCCATATCGATAAGCCCATCATCAATAAGAATACGATCGCCTATCTTTACATCATTTACCAATTCCTTATATGTAACGCTAACTCTATCTTTATTTCCTTCTATGTCCTCATTGGTCAACGTAAAGCGTTGGCCTTTTTCTAGATTAATACTACTATTTTTAAAGGTACCAATTCGAATCTCAGGACCCTTTGTATCTAATAAAGTAGCAACTGGAAGGTTTAACTCTTGCCGAATCTTTTTGATTAATGCAAGCCTTTTCCCCTGCTCCTCATGGCTTCCATGAGAAAAATTAAATCTAGCTACATCCATTCCCTCTATCATTAAACGTCTTATCATATCTTCACTATCTGTAGAAGGACCTAGGGTACATACTATCTTAGTTTTGCGCATTATTATCCTGCCTTTCTCTTATCTACCTATCTCACTAGATGTTTTATAAATCGAAACTATCATACACTTTATTCCTTTATATTTCAACTATATTTTACCATATAATTAGAATCACAAGGTTTTGCATGAGATTACCGTCTTTTTAAAACAGAACGGTAATCTCTGTTCCCTTACCTTCCTCACTGATTAAATTAAGTTCTGCATTATGTTGAGCCACAATATGCTTTACAATGGCTAATCCTAAACCAGTACCTCCAGTAGACTTTGACCTACTCCTATCCACACGATAGAACCGCTCAAAAATTCTTTCCTGGTGTTTTTTAGGTATTCCTATACCAGTATCCTTGACAGATAGTAAAATTCTTCCCTTCACATCTTCTACGGTAACTATCACCTTTCCACCAATATTGTTGTAACGAATGGCATTATCACAAAGGTTAAAGATCAATTCCTCCATCATCTGCTTATTCGCTTCTACTATATTATGACTTCCTTTTACTTCTATAGTCACCTGATTCTTCTCGGCGTTAATTTCCAAGGTTTTTACACAGGAAAGAACAAGATTATATAAATCTATTGGCTCAGTTGTGACGGATAATTCATTATAATCCAGTTCCGACAATCGAATCGTATCATTAATAATTGTAAGGAGTCGATTGGCATTGCGATGTATTTCCGTGGAAAAGCGTTTTATATCCTCTCCATTGGCCATACCATTTTCAATCAACTCTGCATATCCCGAAATTGCCGTAAGTGGTGTTTTTAATTCATGAGATACATTTGCTGTGAATTCCTGTCTCATCTTCGCATTTTTTAAGATATTTCTATGCTGTTCTTGAATCATCTCGGTAAATGGGACTAATTCTTTATATATCATATCCTTTTTAGGATTTTGAAGATCCATAGCCAAATACTTAATTGGTGATATAATGGAGCGAGCTAGATATCGAGCGATTACCATACATAAGATAAAAATCAGGACACCCATTAACAGTAATACAGGTATCATATGGTAAAAAATACTGAAAATGCTACTAGTCTCCTTAGAGACTCGAAGTATCTGTCCACCCTCAAGACGATGAGCATAGTAAAACACATCTTGTGACAACGTGTCAGAGTTGCGGATACTACTTCCACTGCCATTTTTGATAGCTTCCACAATTTCAGGACGAGTTTTATGGTTGTCTAATGTTTTAATATCTACCTGGGAATCAAAGCTTACTGTTCCATCACTCTCAACCACAGTAATTCTTAAGTTATCTACATCTCCCTGCTTTTCTGCCAATTTCTCCATCTGACTAGAATCCATAAACGATAGAAATACTGCATAACTTTTTAAATCATCCTTCACCTGAGTTTTGAAATGATCATAAAACACGGTCACAGATAGACATAATGTACAAATGATTGCGATTGCTCCCAGTACCAGAAGCTGTATGTTAATTCTTCTTTTCATACATTCCTCCTGTATTTCCTATTTCTCTAATACATAACCAACGTTTCGTATGGTATGTATATACCCTCCTGCGTCCTTTAGTTTCTGCCTTAGTGTCTTAATATGCATATCAAGGGTTCTAGACTCTCCTTCAAAATCTATACCCCAGACCTTCTCCATCAGCATTTCTCTTGTTAAAACTCTTCCTACATTCTGCATAAATAGCTTTAATAGTTTATATTCCTTATAGGTTAGGTCACATGCTTCTTCCTCTACATAGACCTGATGTCTAAGCACGTCTAGATATATTTCCTGAAAACTAAGATTCTCCTCTTTGCCACTTTGCTCACTTCTTCTTAGTAGAGCTTTAACTCTAGAGATAAATTCCATAACACCAAATGGTTTGGTTAGATAATCATCCGCTCCCATGTCTAGTCCTTTTACCTTATCTAACTCTGTTGTTTTGGCGGTAACCATAAGAACTGGAATGCTCTTAGTCTCTGGCATTTGACGTAGTTTTCTAATAATATCTAGTCCATCCTCGTCTGGAAGCATAATATCTAATACAATGAGACTAGGAATTCTCTCCTGAAGCTTCTTGTATAATTCCTTACCTTTTTCCATTTCCACTGTGGTATAACCACTGTTTTTTAAGGCAAAGCTTTCTATTTCTCTTATATTGGTATCATCTTCAACAATATATATCAATGACATAGCGAATGCTCCTTCCAAAATCACACATCGTACCATTTGCTTGTATTCTAACATAATTAGTCTATATAGTAAAACAAAGTGGCTATACGATACACGAAAGCCACCTTGCGCAATTATTAATTTCTGTCCTCGTGTACTCCATTGATTGAGAAGATAACCCACTCAGCAATATTGGTGGCGTGATCTCCGATTCGCTCGAAGTACTTGCCAATCATAAGTAAATCTGTTGCCTGTTCAGCATGCTCTGGATGGCTACCTATAACATGGATGATTTCTTCCTTTAACTTAATAAATAAATCATCTACGATATCATCATGAGTGATCACTTCCTCAGCAATGTCAATATTACTCTGAACAAAGGCTTCGATACTATTTACCACCATTACGATAGTTTCCTTTGCCATATCCTGAATGTATTTTAAGTTATTAAAATATGGTTTGCCTGCTAGCAAAATAGTTATTTCTGAAATATCCTGGGCATGGTCCCCAATTCTTTCCATATCAGTAATCATTTTAAGAGCTGCTGAAATCAGACGTAAATCCTTTGCTACTGGTTGTTGCTGTAACAAAAGTTTCATACATAAGGACTCAATATCCCTTTCCTGTCGGTCTATTTCATCATCAAATTTAATTGCCTGGTTTGCCTTTTCTACATCCTGATGAACTAGGGCATTTACTGCAATTTCTATAGCTTGCTCAATCAAACAGCCCATTTGCGTAAGCTCACTGTTTAATAGCTCCAATTGTCGATCAAAACGATTTCTCATCAACCAAACCTCCCTGTGATATAATCTTCGGTCTTCTTATTCTTTGGCATAGCGAACAAATCCTCTGTATTTCCATATTCCACAATTTCCCCCATAAGGAAAAATACAGTTGTATCAGATACTCTAGTAGCCTGTTGCATATTATGCGTAACCATAACTATAGTATAATCCTTTTTCAGTTCCAATACTAGGTCTTCTATCTTTGAAGTGGAAATTGGATCTAGGGCTGAGGTTGGTTCATCCATTAGAATCACTTCTGGTTGGACAGCTAAGGCTCTTGCAATACAAATACGTTGCTGTTGACCACCAGAAAGTCCTAGGGCACTTTTCTTTAAACGGTCCTTCACCTCATCCCAAATAGCAGCATTTCTTAGAGAGGTTTCCACTATATGATCTAGCTCTGTTTTGTTTTTAATCCCATGGGTTCTAGGCCCAAAAGCAATATTATCATATACACTCATTGGAAATGGATTAGGCTTTTGAAATACCATACCTACTCTTTTTCTTAGTAGATTCAAATCCATCCCCTCATATATATTTTCTCCATCTAGCAGTACATTCCCCGTAATCTTACATCCTTCTACTAAGTCATTCATACGATTTAAGGATTTTAGTAAGGTAGACTTACCGCAGCCAGATGGTCCAATAAAAGCTGTAATCTCTCCAGCTTTAATATTCAAATCAATATTCTTTAAGGCATGAAAATCACTATAATATAAATCTAGACCGGATATCTCAATCTTATTTTGTTGTTTCATCATACTCATTCTCTCCTATCATGACTAAGCTTAGGCTTTTGTCAGGCACTTCGCTAATTTTCTTGAACCCCAGTTAATAAATACTACGATAACCAGTAATACTACAGCTGTAGCAAAGGCCTCATCTACATGTAATCCTTCACTTGATAAGTTGTATAGGTGGACAGCTAAGGTTCTTCCTGAGTCAAATAGACTTTTAGGCAGTTCGGCAACACTTCCCGCAGTGAAGATAAGGGCTGCGGATTCTCCTACAATACGACCCACAGATAAAATAATGCCAGATAGGATACCTGGTGCTGCGGCTGGAAGAACGATGCGAAATACTGTTCTAAGACGTCCTGCCCCTAAACCAAAGCTTCCCTCTCTATAGGAATCTGGCACTGCCTTTAGTGCTTCTTCGGTAGTTCTCATAATCAGAGGAAGTACCATAATTGCTAAAGTGGCTGCACCTGATAAAATTGAAAGCTTCCAATGCAATGCAGTTACAAAAAATAACATTCCAAATAATCCATACACAATGGATGGTATGCCTGATAAAGTCTCTGAAGTAATCCGAATAATACCTACTACCTTATTCCCTCTCTTGGCATACTCGACTAGATAGATAGCAGAGAAAACACCAATAGGAACAGCAAATAATAAGGATATACCAGTAATAAGAAACGTGTTAATCAAAGCTGGTAATAAGGATAAGTTACTTGAATTATACTCTAGTGCAAACAGCTTTGGTGAAAGATGTGGTACACCTCGAATGATTATATAGCAAATCATAAACACTAACACGGTTACAGTAACTGCTGCAGATAAAATTACTCCTCCACGAAGCAAAACAGAAACCCAATCTATATGCCTTTTATTTTGTTTTTTCATATTAACTTCATTTATCTTCATAGCTTGCTCCTCCTTTTAATTAGGGAGAAACTTAAGTTAATGATAAGAATGAATACAAACAAGACTACTGCCGTTGCTATTAGGGCTTCTCTGTGTAAATCAGCTGCATATCCCATTTCAATGACAATATTGGCAGTCATGGTTCGAATTCCATTTAGAATTCCACTAGGCATTCTAGTCTGATTACCAGCTACCATGATCACTGCCATAGTTTCTCCGATGGCCCTTCCGATTCCTAAAATCACTGCTGCAAGTATGCCAGATTTCGCTGCAGGTAACACAGCGAAGAATACACTTCTTTCATGACTTGCTCCAAGAGCTAATGCACCCTCATAATAGCTGTCAGGCACTGCTCGAATTGCCGCCTCACTTACACTAACAATGGTAGGAAGAATCATAATTCCCAGTAATATAGATGCTGTTAGTATACTGTTGCCATTGCCTCCAAACACATTACTGACAAAAGGCACAATAATCATAATTCCAAAGAAACCATAGACGATAGAAGGGATACCAGCCAATAAATCTATGGCAGACTTCATT